>JBGTCB010000410.1:0-2597 GCA_041748995.1 Saprospiraceae bacterium
TGCTCTGCCAGTCCATTTAAAAAAGCATCGGCTTCAAATCCCTTTTGCTGTATCTCATCAAAAATCTCCAGTACTGCACCGATATCACCCAGCAGCATCGCATCGACTGTCTTAAAAAAATAATCGTAGTCGAGAATATTAAGATTCGTAATAACATCCTGATAGGATATCTTTTCTCCCCCGAAACTTGCCAGTTTATCGAAAATACTGAGGGCATCTCTCAATGCTCCATCCGACTGGGTGGCGATGACATGCAGCGCTTGTTCATCGGCTTCAATACCTTTGCTCTGACAAATAAACTTTAATTGGTTTACAATGTCTTCAACCTTGATTCTTCTGAAATCAAAGATTTGACAGCGCGAAAGTATTGTTGGAATGATCTTGTGCTTTTCCGTGGTGGCCAGAATAAAAATGGCATAAGATGGTGGTTCTTCCAGTGTCTTAAGAAAGGCATTGAATGCTGAAGATGATAGCATGTGAACCTCATCAATAATAAAGACTTTGTAGATTCCATCCTGAGGCTGAAACCGAACTTGCTCATTGAGCGAACGGATATGTTCTACGCTATTATTCGAAGCGCCATCCAGCTCAATGATATTCATTGATGCATTCCTGTCAAAGGACAGACACGACTCGCATGTATTGCATGGCTCCGTATCTTCTGTTACATTCTTGCAGTTAAGTACTTTTGCTAAAATCCGGGCACAAGTCGTTTTGCCCACTCCTCTAGGCCCACAAAAGAGAAAAGCATGCGCCAGGGTATTTTGCCGGATCGCATTTTTTAATGTTTGGCTGACATGTTCCTGCCCCACAACATCCTCAAAACGAAGCGGTCGGTACCTTCGTGCTGAAACAATAAACTGACTCATTTAAAAAGTTTGGTAAATGCAAAGTGCTCAAAACTACAAAAGAATCATATACATTTTTTACATAGGTAGCTAGGAATACACCGGATGTGGGAGGTTTTACTTATGGGCACCTCTATTAACCCCGTTCATGGTAAAAACAATTTTCTTCGAAAATCTATTCAATAATATGCTGCGCCATACTTCGTTATTCGTCAGTCAGATAGCTACGGCTATCTTCCTTCCTCCAGCCTTGTCTGGCTTGCATCTCATTGAATTTTTACTCATTCAGAGGTAAATAGAGGTGCCCTTATTAAATATGAGCTATCGCAGAGAGACTTCCCTATATCCGAATATTTGCGATTTTTGAGCTCTTAACCTCCACCTATGCGCATTGCACTGGCACAACTTAATTATCACATTGGCAACTTTGAGGGTAACCTGCAAAAAATGTTAACCGCCATTGAAGAAGCCAGATCTAAACAAGCGGATATTGTCTGTTTTGGCGAGTTAGCCACCTGTGGTTACCCCCCCCGTGATTTCCTTGAGTTCAGTGATTTTATACGTCGGGCCGAAGAAAGTATCAACGAGTTGGCTAAAGCCGCCACCGATATTGCAATTATTGTAGGAAGTCCAGCCGTAAATCCTAATGTGGAGGGTAAAGATCTTTTTAATAGTGCTTTTGTCCTGGCCGATGGAAAAATACTTCATCAGTCAAAAAAGGCACTTCTTCCTACTTATGATGTCTTTGATGAGAACAGGTATTTCGAACCTTCAAGTGAGTTTCACACATTTGTATTTAGGGGTAAACGTATAGCTCTGACTATCTGTGAGGATATGTGGAATATCGGTAATGAAAATCCACTTTACACCATTTGCCCAATGGATGAAATGGTACCGGAAAGTCCGGATCTGATGATCAATATTTCTGCATCCCCCTTTGCTTATGATCACAGCCAGGTAAGAGTCGACATTATCCGTGAAAATGCCCTTCGTTACAAACTGCCTCTATTCTATATCAATAATGTGGGAGCACAGACCGAATTGATATTTGACGGTGGTTCCATGGCAATCTCACCTTCCGGTCATGTGATTGAATTACCCTATTTCAGTGAAATGATCCGGGTTTTTGATCTTGACGAAGTCACAAAAAATCAGAAGGATGATCTTCAACAGAAGGATAAGTACCCACTCATTTATCAGGCACTTCTCCAGGGTATAAAGGATTATTTTGAAAAACTAGGTTTTGAAAAGGCAATTCTTGGCCTATCGGGCGGAATCGATTCCGCCTTGACCGCTACCCTTGCGGCCGATGCGCTGGGTCCGGAAAATGTACGGGTGGTCCTTATGCCTTCTGAATTTTCATCGCAACATTCGATTGATGATGCTATTGCCCTGGCAAAGAATGTCGGATTACAATACGATATTATTCCAATCCAGGCATCCTATGAATCATTTTTAAATACTTTAAAGCCGGTTTTTGAGGACCGACCTTTCAACATTACCGAAGAAAATATTCAGGCTCGCTGCCGTGGAATCATTCTCATGGCCATGTCTAACAAATTTGGTCATATCCTGTTAAACACCTCCAATAAAAGTGAAGCTGCGGTTGGCTATGGTACGCTCTATGGAGATATGGCTGGAGGTTTAAGCGTCATAGGTGATCTTTATAAAACAGAGGTCTGTGAACTTTCCCACTACATCAATCGCTTGAGGGAAATCATTCCTACCAATACAATTACAAAACCACCC
>JBGTCB010000411.1:0-9161 GCA_041748995.1 Saprospiraceae bacterium
TTTTCATTTGATGTGAAAAACGCATTTTTCAAGCATGCCTTTGAGCATTCCGATTATCGGCAATTACCGGACGATTACAAAAAACTCATTTTAGAGAGTGAAAGCCATGGTATTGCCTGGGCTTGGGCTAAAAACTCTGCCATCATGATTCCTTCCATTCAGGGGGATCTGCCATCCGATGAAGAAAAGGAAATCCTCATTCGTTTTGCAAGGGTTTTTGAACAGTCTTTTATTCGTTTTCTCGACCTCCAAAAAGCAGAAACCCAAGCCAGAGAAGCAAGAATCGAGACCGCCCTGGAAAAAGTGCGCTCCCGTACCATGGGCATGCAGCATAGCGAGGAACTTCAGGATGCTGCTCTGCTTTTATTTCAGCAGGTTCAGGATTTGGGGATACCCCCATTTGCCTGTGGTTTTAATATCTGGGATGAAGACAAGAAAGCTGCTACCGCCTGGATGGGTTCGGTAAAAGGGCTTCAACCACCTTTCAAAACTGACAGTTCAGAAGATGTTTATCTTCCAATTTATAATGCAGCTCAAAAAGGAGAACAGCTTCTTGTGATCGAACAGAGCGGAAAGGATTTGGAAGTGCATTACGAATATCTGGCATCTATCCCGACTTTCAGGGATATCATTTTGCCTGATTTTCAAAAGAAAGGTGTTTCCATACCGACCTTCCAGATTATTCATTGTGCCTTTTTTTCACAAGGATATCTAATGTTCATCACCTACGAACCAGTAAACAAAGCTTTTGGTATTTTTAAGCGCTTCGCGAAAGTCTTCGAACAAACCTACACCCGCTTCCTTGATCTGCAAAAAGCAGAAGCCCAGGCACGCGAGGCACAGATAGAAGCCGCGCTGGAAAGAGTGAGAAGTAGAACGATGGGTATGCAGCGAAGTGAAGATATGGCCAACACTGCTTCGGAAATGTTCAGGCAGATAGAGACTTTGGGGATGCATCCCCAGGGATGCGGGTTTAATATTTTTGATAAAGACGAAAGAGCGGTCACACAATACATGAGTCTGGCTGATGGTGGCATTTCACCTCCTTATAGAACACCACTCACAGAAGATCCTTTTTTCATCAATATTTATGATGCCCGGCAAAGGAAAGAAGAGTTATTGGTCATGGAATCAAGCGGGGAAAGTTTAGCCGAAACCTACCGTTACATGTTTAGCCTTCCTGGTTCCGGAGAAATATTCGGGGATCTGGAGAACTCAGGATTTGAAATGCCCAAATATCAGATCACTCACTGTGCCTATTTCTCACAAGGCTATTTGGTATTTATTACTTACGAACCTGTACCGGAAGCCCATGATATATTCAAACGCTTCTCCAAAGTTTTCGAACAGACCTACACCCGCTTCCTCGATCTCCAAAAAGCCGAAGCTCAAGCCAGAGAAGCTCAGATTGAGGCGGCTTTGGAGAGGGTAAGGTCCAGTGCCATGGCTATGCATAAAAGTGATGATTTAAAATTTGCAGTGGCCACTGTTTTTGAAGAATTGGATAAACTGAACCTCGGGTTGATCCGTTGCGGAATAGCCATATTAGATAAGGAGAAACCAAGAAGTGATATATGGATCACTGTAAAATCAGACGAGGGAAGCGCCATCCAGGTGGCAGGCGATGAGCCATTGGATATCCATCCTTTACTAAAAGGGACTTATGATGCATGGCGAAAGCAGGAAGACTTTTCTTATGTTTTGCAGGATGACGACCTGCTTCATTATTACCAGGCAATAACCAAAACGAATTTCCAGCTGCCCATTTCTGCCAGTTTGAACACAGAAAATAAAGATCAGCACCAATACTTTTTTAACGCTGTCTTTCAGGACGGCTCCTTGTTTGCCTTTTTGAACATAGCGTTTACTGATGAAGCAAAAACAGTGATGAAACGATTTGCCAATGTATTTAACCTTACTTATAAGCGTTTTCTGGATCTCCAAAAAGCCGAAGCCCAGGCAAAGGAAGCGAAGATCGAAGCGGCTTTGGAGAGGGTAAGATCCAGTGCTATGGCTATGCATACATCTGAGGGACTTTTAGAGGTAATTCATGTATTGCGGGAGCAAATGGCGGGATTAGGAGAAAGGGAATTGGAATCCATTCTTATTCATGTCTATAATGAAAAAAAGGAGGAATTTGAAGCATGGTATTCATATCGCCATACCAGTGATCCCAATGGAAAAATAGTTCATGGTAATGTTTTATTGCATTGGACCAAAACCGAAAGAGCCCGCAAAGACAAAGAAAAATATTATTCAGCGGAAACGGATTATGCAATAGTAGCAGATTATCAGATGTTAAAAGAATGGTATGAATATTTAGAAAAAGTTGTTCCTGAAGTTGTGGAGTATGATGAGACTGGTAAAATTTTAATCCCCGATGCACTTTATTACAATTATTCAAAATTTTCTGGTGGTGCCATGCTGCTTATTACCAATAAGGCAGCATCCGATGATTCAAAACATTTACTCAAGCGGTCTGCAGAAGTATTTAACCTGGCTTATACCCGTTTTCTTGATCTTCAAAAAGCAGAAGAACAAACAAGAGAGGCGCAGATTGAAGCGGCGTTGGAAAGAGTGCGGGGGAAAGCCATGGCTATGCATAGTTCGGAAGATCTGACGGCTACCATCAGTGTATTCTATCATGAGTTGGAAGTCTTCAGTATTACCCCTCGTAGATGCGGTGTGGGACTATTGGATAAGCGAACTCAAATGGCCGAACTCTCCACCATGAATACAACCGAACAGGGTGAGTCCATTGAGATTATTGGAAGATTAGAAATGACGGGCCATCCGGTGCTGGAAGGTGTATTTGAAAATTGGCTATTACAAAAGGAATATCATCCTGTTTTGCGGGGTAATGAAATTAAGGAATATTATCAACTAATAAGACCGCAGGTTGCTTTTCCGGAATACTCCAACGATGCCGTACAATATGGCTACTTCTTTTATTTTCAGGATGGCGGTGTGTATGCCTGGACAGAAAAGCCTTTGTCGGAAGATGAATTAAAAATTTACCGCAGGTTTGCCACGGTGCTCAGTCTTACGTATAAGCGATACAAGGATTTGAAAGATGCCGAAGCCCGCGAGCAAGAAGCTGTTAAACAAGCGGCCCTCGATCGGGTGCGGGCCGACATCGCATCAATGCGCAACACAGCAGACCTGGATCGCATCACACCATTAATCTGGAAGGAACTCAACACCCTGGGCATTCCTTTTATTCGCTGCGGTGTGTTTATTATGGATGATCAGGAAAATAAAGTGCACACGTATTTGTCTGCACCCGATGGCCATGCCATTGCGGCTTATCATACCCCGATGGATAATTCGGGTAGTCTTGCCGGTGCCATTGATCATTGGCGACTACAAAAAGTATTCGTAACCCATTGGGTTGAATCTGATTTTCAAACACAGGCTAAGATCCTGGTGGAGCAGGGTTCGATCACCTCACCGGAAGAATATTTAAACACCCTTCCGAAAGCAGGTTTTTACCTTCACTTTTTGCCTTTCCGGCAGGGCATGTTGTATGTGGGCAGCAACGAGCAGCTTCCGGCCGATGCAATTAAATTAGTACAATCCTTAGCGGATGCTTTTTCTGTGGCCTATGCCCGCTATGAAGATTTTACCAGACTGGAATTGGCCAAGTCTCAAATAGAAAAAACATTAACAGACCTGAAACAGACTCAAACTCAATTGGTACAATCTGAAAAAATGGCTTCCCTTGGAGAACTCACAGCAGGCATTGCGCACGAAATTCAAAACCCATTGAACTTCGTCAATAATTTTTCGGAGGTAAGCAATGAACTGATAGATGAAATGAATGCTGAAATTGAAAAGGGAGATATTAGAGAAGCAAAAGCTATAGCAAACGATATTAAACAAAACCTCGAAAAAATATTGCATCACGGAAAACGGGCTGATGGAATTGTAAAAGGAATGCTACAGCATAGTCGAAGCAGCAGTTCGACGAAAGAACCCACGGATATTAATAAACTGGTGGATGAATATTTACGGTTGGCTTATCATGGTCTCCGTGCAAAAGATAAATCTTTCAATGCCATATTAAAGACTGATTACGGAGACGGCATTGACAATATCCATATCATTCCGCAGGATATTGGAAGAGTCGTTCTTAATTTAATTACCAATGCGTTTTATGCAGTGGCAGAAAAGAATGCTTCACTCTGCTCAGATGGACAGCCGTATGCACCAACTGTTTCCGTAAGTACAAAAAAAGTAGAAGGTAAAGTAGAAATAAGAGTTGCCGATAATGGCAACGGCATTCCACAGAACGTACTGGATAAAATCTTCCAGCCTTTCTTTACCACGAAGCCGACCGGACAGGGTACGGGATTGGGCTTATCATTGAGCTATGATATTGTGAAAGCGCATGGAGGGGAGTTGAAGGTGGAGACGCAAGAGGGACAAGGGAGTGAGTTTATTATTAGATTGCCCATTGTATGAATCACGGATTAATTTGATTAAAGGATTGCACGGCTGGATAACTTTAATAATGGCACGCATTAAATAGCTTAAGATGAAATGAAATCAGTGAAATCCATAAATCTGTGTGAATCAGTGGTTCAGACAATTTATGATATTGTGAAAGCACATGGGGGAGAAATTGAAGGTGGATACGAAGGAGGGTGAAGGGAGTGAGTTTATTATTAAGTTACCCATTGTCTGAATCACGCTTGCCTGCCGAAACTTTAGTGTAGGCAGGGATTAGATAGGATTATAGGATTGCACGGATTAACTTGGAGTGGAGTAGAAATCAGTGAAATCCATAAATCAGTGTAAACTGTGGTTCAGCCGATTTACGATATCGTAAAGGCACATGGAGGTGAGATGAAGGTTGTGACCAAGGAGGGCGAGGTAGTGAGTTTATTATTCAAATTACTAGCCCGGTTAAGCCCATATAAATTGCGAATCACTGGATTAGAAAGTCGTTACAAAATGCTCAGGAAAACAAAATACCTTCGCACTGTTTCGTTTCTCTTAATTTCAAATCAGCGGGATGCTTGCTTTTAGGCATCGAATTTTTTTAGCATAAAAACTTTAAATTATGGCAATCAACATCCAAACCCCTGGCATTCACCACATTACGTTGCGGAGCAACGATTTGGCTCGATCCAGGGCATTTTATCGTGACACGCTGGGATTTCCAGTGGCGCTCGAAGGGGACAATTTATTCATTTTCGTCGCTGGCAGCAGTTTTATCGGAGTACGGGGCCCTGCTGAGCAGGAAGGCGCAAAAACATTCAACCCATTCAGCGTGGGTATGGACCACCTTGCGCTCGGCTGCACCGACGAGGGCGAGCTTTACCGGGTAGCAAAAGCGCTCACCGAGGCTGGCATCGAAAACACGGGCGTGAAGTTGGATACTACGCTTGGCAAAAACTACGTGGCGTTCAAAGACACTGACCGCATTTCCTGGGAGTTGTACATGGTCTGAACTCCGCTCAACGCATGAAAAAAAAAGAATCCGAACATGTCGACGAAACGGATGCGATAGACCGCTTAAATCACGAGGCCTGGGAGGTGCGGGTAACAGACAGTAACCGGGCATTCGACTTGAGCCAGGAGGTGCTCCGGCGCTCAGCGCTTGTTCAATATGAAAAAGGTAAAGCCGAAGGTCTGCGGACTTTCGGCTTTTGCCATATCCGGTTAGCGAAATACGCAGAAGCACTGGCGCTGTTGGAAGAAGCATACCAACTATTCATGCTTTCCGGCGACCAACGGAACCAGGCTGTCATCCACGAATATTTTGGTATCATCCGACGCAGTCAGGGCGACTATGCCGCCTCGCTGGAAGAACTTTTTAAAGCCCTCTCCATGAGCCGGGACTGTAATTTCCAGGAGGAGGAAACGCTGTCGCTGTACCATTTGAGCATCACTTACAAGTACCTCGGTGACCTGGACCATGCCCTCGAACATGCGCTTAGGGGTCTTCCCATCGCACGGGAAATCGGCGAGAAAATGCCGGAGTCGTACCACCTGAATTGCATCGGGGGGATTTATTACGAAATGGAGCGGTACGAGGAGGCACACAATTATTATCAGCAAAGCCTTGCGCTCCGGCAGGAAATCGGCGACCAATGGGGCGTAGCGGGATGCTACGACAATCTCGGTAATCTTTATCTTCAACAAGGCAAGTACCGTGAGGCGCTCAATTATTGCCTGAAAAGTTTAGACATTACCCAACATACCGGTGACCAGAAAGGCAGGGGCAACACCTTGTTCAATGTTGGAAAAATATATGTCGTGCTGCATGAACACGACCCTGCTTTGGACTATTTCAGGCAGAGTTTGCAAGCGCGGGAAGGTATTTCTGATAAAAAAGGGCTGGCGGAGACATATTGCTTCCTGGGTAGTTTGTACCAGGACACCACTTTTCCTATGGCTAATACCCGAAAGGCGCTCGATTACCTCCATCGGGCACTTGCGCTTGCCGAAACCCTGAACGCAAAGGACATTACCTGGAAAATCCACTTTCAGCTATCGAAATCTTACAAGCACGAGGGCGCTTTCGAACAAGCATTGCAGCATTACGAGACTTCTGCGATCCTGGAAAAAGAGGTGAATAATTTAGCGATCCAACAGAAAATACTGAATCTTCAAATTACCCACCGGGTAGCACAAGCTCAGAAAGAGGCTGAAATTTTCCGGCTCAAAAACGTAGCACTTGCCAACCTGGTAGAGGAAATCAACTTGCAAAAAGAACAGCTCCAGTTCACCCTTGGACACCTCAGAGCGACCCAATCCCAATTGATTCAATCCGAAAAAATGGCCTCCCTCGGAGAACTTACTGCCGGTATTGCCCATGAAATTCAAAACCCGCTCAATTTCGTCAATAATTTTTCGGAGGTTAACCAGGAGTTGTTGTCTGAATTGAAAGAAGAATTAGAGAAGGGGAATATGCAAGATGCAAAAGCTCTTGCGTTAGATGTCTTTGACAACGAACAAAAAATATTGTATCATGGCAAGCGTGCTGATGCTATAGTAAAAAGTATGCTGCAACATTCTAATGCCAGCAGCGCACAAAAGGAATTTACCGATATCAATGCTCTTTGCGATGAATACCTGAAACTTGCTTATCATGGTTACCGTGCGAAGGACAAATCTTTTATCGCGGAGTTTGAAACCGATTTTGACCTCTCACTTCCCCAACTCCGTGTGGTATCGCAGCAGATCGGTCGCGTCATTTTGAATTTGATTAACAATGCCCTTTATGCAGTGAGTGAAAAGTCAAAACAAGGCATTGTAAATTATAAGCCAGTTGTATCAATAAGTACGGCACTTAACTATCTCGCTGGCGTTGGTAAGGAGGAGGGCAAAATTCTTATCTCCATCAAGGACAACGGCAACGGTATTTCAGAGAATATAAAAGATAAGATCTTCCAACCCTTCTTCACCACCAAACCTACCGGGCAGGGAACCGGATTGGGCTTGAGTTTGAGTTATGATATTGTGAAGGCGCATGGTGGTGAGTTGAAGATGACGAGCAGGGAGGGTGAGGGTAGTGAGTTTATTATTCAATTGCCAGTTGTCTGAATCACGCTTGCCTGCCGAAACTTTAGTGTAGGCAGGGATTAGAGGGTTTATAGGATTACACGGATTAACATTAGCCATGTGAAATCTGTGAAATCCATCAATCTGTGTGAATCAGTGGTTCAGACTTGAGAATCAAAAAGGGCTTATGTGCCCGTATTTGCAGCAGTTTTACCTCGTAATTGATATTCTAATGTATAATCCGGTTTGAAGGTGGATAGCAAAGAAGGAGAAGGTAGTGAGTTTATATTGCCCATTTGTCAGAATCACAGATTAGAAGGATTATATGATTGCACGGATTTACTTAGAGTGGAATAAAATCAGTGAAATCCATAAATCTGTGTAAATCAGTGGTTCAGACAGTGTATGATATGGTGAATCGCATGGTGGGGAGTGAATGCAATAACTATTGTGAGAAAGGCAATAGAATATATTCCAAGTATACCATAATTTAAAGTCTATGAAAAAGTATGGAATCGTGGTATCGATGTCAAGTTGCATGGAGGGGAGCTAAAAGTAGAAACTAAAGACGGAAACGGAGCAGAATTTATTATTCAATTACCTGTTAATAACAAATAATGAAAAAGGGGGTAGTAGCACTTACTTTTCTACTTACTCTGGTATGCAGCATAGGCGTTTCGCAAGACATGCAACAAATAGACAGCTTAAGACGTGAATTGACAATCAGTCATAGCGATACCCTGAAGATGCTTCATTTCATGCTCCTCGCTGACGCTTTTGGAGAAGCAAATCCCGACAGCTCGTATTATTATGCAAAAAATGAATTGACCCTTGCCCGGAAATTAGAACTAGGGTTGAGTGAAGCATTGGCTCTGGGTCAAATGGCATATGCCCTGAAGAACATGGGTAACTATCCGGCTTCTCTGCAAACATATTTATCTGCGAAAGAGATTGCTGAAGATGCAACCATCGAAGAAAACATCCTGCCTGATAAATACCATCTATACCATCGCCTGGAAGGTTTTATTAAGAAGCCTGTTACACCACGTATGATCCGGCTTCGAGAACTTGGCTTCATTCACTTTGGTTTAGGCCTTTTATATGAAACCGTGAATAATTACGAGAAAGGACTTTTCTACAGCCTGCTGGCCCGGCAAAATTTTGAAGAAATAGAGAACGCTAATGATTTGTGTTTGATAAATATGAACCTGGGACGTCTACACTTACTGCTAAATAAGGTGGACTCTGCATTGATTTTCGAACAAAGAGCTTATGTCCTTTCCATCCAGTGGGACTATAAAAATAATCTGGCAGGAATCTTCATAAATCTTGGAAGAATTCATTTGGCAATGGGAAACAGGTCATTGGCCTCTGAATATTTTCGAAAATCATTGATGCAAAGTCATCGGCTAGGCTATGTACGTGGCGTGGTTGCAGGAAATCTTCTGTTGTACGATGCGTATCAACAGGAAGGGAAAAAAGATTCAAGCCTTTATTTTGTCATTGAAGCTCTTCGCGTTTCGCAGGAACTGAAGTCCCCCGATCTGCTATTAAGAACCTATAGTGCAATGGCTGAATTTTACAGCTCTTCCGGTAGAAATGATAGCCTGGTAAAATACCAGTCTTTGATCATTAATATGAAAGATAGC
>JBGTCB010000412.1:0-4519 GCA_041748995.1 Saprospiraceae bacterium
GTTGCTGGATAAGCCTGATTAAAGAGTAGTATTGATTATCCGGGAACTGCTTGCCCAGGTTTGACCGGACGTCAGTTATCTGTTCCCGAAGCTTCAGTAGAGCTTGGTTTTTTTGGATAATATTCATAGTCGAATTGGCCAATTCCTGACTTTTATGCTTGATTTCTCTCTCCAATAGCTCATTTTTGAGGCTAAGCCGTTGCCGGTTGATCTCTCTTTCTTTTTCAATTTCCAACCGGCGGGTATGTGACTTAAGCCTGCGGTCGGAATATCGTAAAAGGAACAATCCAAGAGAGACGATCAAGGCAAAGATCAGTACGTTGGCTGTGATCGTCTGGTGCCATGCAGGCCTCTGGATCAATAGCATGCTGTGAATGGGTGCTCTTCCCTCATACTGAAGGTCCAATTGATAGCTGCCCGGTGTGAGATTTGTGTATTCTTTCCGGTTTAAAATTGTCCACGGGGACCACTCTGGATCAAATCCATCCAGACGGTAACGGAAGCGACGATTGGAACTATAATCAAGGGAAGCAAATTGAAATTCGATCCGGTTGATGCCCGCTGATAACATGACTGGTTCCTCCAACAAGTGAATCATACCGTTTAGATTGATTTGCAGGGTGCCAGAACGATCCCAGGCTTTGAAACTACTGATTGTTGCTTCCATCACCGGATGGGCTTCTGCTTGCTTTAGCCGGGGGTTGATAATCGCATATCCATCTTCCAGGCAAGCCAGGAATTTGTTGTCCTGCAATTGAACTATATTTTCCGATCCCCTCACCAGATTCAGGTTAAACTTCCCTACAGTCTGATCGCCCTCCATCATGTCAACCTGGCCCTGATTAACGGTAAAGAAAAGTTCGGTGGATGTCGATATTATCTTGTCAAACCTGATTTGCTCATGACCCGGAAATGGATGCTTTTCAAAAGAATTATTCTTTGCATCAAAAGAGTAGTATTGCTGCCCACTTAGAAATAACAACTTATTCCTAAACCGTGTAAAAGAAATATTGTAATCGGAAGGCAATCCATTTATTTGAGAAAATGTCTGCATTTGTAGGAGACTGTCTTTTTCAAAGTCAATGAGCAGACGGTGTAAACCGCGATAGGGGTTCGCTGACCATAACCATCCCTGATCATCAAAAATCAGCTGCTTTACCACATCACTAAAACCCGGAATCGATCGTCCGAAAGACCATGTATCTCCGTCTTTATTAAATGTAATCAGACCTGTATAGGTTCCTTGAATAAGCTTATCATCTCTATCAAGTACCGGAATCAGATGCCATCCGCCGGTGACCGTGGATATTTGTTTAATCTGATTTTTCCTGACTATGTAAGTGCCATTGTTATGGCCACAAAACAAGACTCCGTCAATGATCCGGAGATCCCAAACCTGACCCTGAGTTCCAGTAATTAATCGGAATTCATTCTCCGGTGCTGCTCCATTCAGTGATTTGCTGAAAAGTCCCTGATTGGTACCTATAAATAAACAACCATCATATTCGATGGCAGCATAAAGTGTTCCGATTTTTCCACTATGATCGATAGAAAAGGTGCTAGGGCTGACCAGATCGATGAGTGCGATGCCATCGTCCATGCCCACCCAAAGATGATTTTCTACATCTTCAAAGAGTGCCAGGACCGTATTGTTCTGTAGACCACCATTCTTGTTGATATGAAATTTTACCAAGCCCTGCGGATCCATGATGATTAGCCCATCGGAAATGGTTCCAATTGCCCAGAGTCCGTTGGACAACTTCAGTAACTTGTTAATCTGATGGGTTTTCAGAATGTGATCGGCTTCGGTTGTCCAGGGTCTGATTTGAAGGTTTCTAAATCTGAACAATCCATTTCTCTCCGTCGCAATGACAACCGACTCCTCATCTACCGGAGTCATGCCAGTGATTAGTAAACTACCGAGTGCTTCCTGTTGAAGAAGGGAGGTGAAAGTGTCTGGTGAAAACTCCATGATACCATGGCCGGTCACCTGCAGAATATATCGCTGACTGTCAACCGGATACATAAACCTTATCGAATGAGGTGGTGGAATGCGATTCAATCGATCTTCATCGTATTTGAACAAGGTTCCGAAAGAGTGAAAATAGATTGCCTCACCGATCTTGAAAATATTCCAGATTTCTTCACCTTCTGTAAGATGGTGTTCCATAAGTTGAATGAGACTTTGATAGATCAAATCTCCGTCTTCACCCGGAGCCCAATATCCGAATTCCCCATACGAACCCACAAAGATCCGATCCTCATCCACAAGTAGTGTGCGAATGATTTGCTGGTGCGGCATTTCATATAGTGACCAATTGACGCCATCATAGGTCATCAGACCGGCAGTGTTGGCAAAAAGCATTAATCCGTTTGGTAGTTGGTCGATTTGCCAATTTTGTTTTAGACCGGCATAATCCTCTTTCGGAAAGTTGATAATCCGCGGAAGCTCCGAATTTTGACCAAACATTGAGGATGTAGTCTGCAACAATACCCAGATCAAGGCAGTTATTCGTGATAAAGAGCCTATTCCGGTTTGGGTTTTGGAAACCGGGTTCATGACCTGAAGTACCCGCATGTTAAAATCAGTTTGTGTTTTTGCTTGAAAATTATGAACTTGTAAGCTCTCTACATCTCTTAACTGCAAATTTAAAAAACCTGCCTTTGGCAATAAATATTACAAAAATGAATAAACGTCGATCTTTTATTAAAAAAGCTGCGTTGGGCACAACGGCTATGGCACTGGGAGTGCCGGGAATGACAGCAAAGAGTTATCGAAGAATTGTTGGCGCCAATGATCGCATAAATATGTGTGTCATAGGTGTTCGCGGTCAGGGATTTGGTCACTTACGGCGCTGGGCTGGGTTGGCTAAAGACGACAATGTATTGGTGAAAACGATATGCGATGTAGATGAAAATTTGTGGGCAGAACGGGTACAGGCTGTAGATGATATCCAGGGTTCAAAGCCAGGCACGGAGGCAGATATGCGTAAAGTATTTGACGATCCGGAAATTGATGCGGTGTCCATTGCTACGCCAAATCATTGGCATGCCCTTGCTACTATTTGGGGAGTGCAGGCCGGTAAAGATGTGTTCGTGGAAAAGCCCTGCTCACACAACGTATTCGAAGGTCGTAAGATGATCGATGCGGCGCGTAAGTACAATAAGATTGTTCAGGTTGGATTTCAGAACCGCAGCATTGAGAATGTACGAAAAGCCATTCAATTTCTTCATAACGGAGGCATAGGTGACGTCTATATGGCCAGGGGGCTTTGTTATAAGCCAAGAGAATCATTCGGGATTTCACCCGACAGCGAACCTCCGATGGGCCTGCATTATGATCTTTGGCTGGGGCCGGCAGAATGGCGCCCTTACAATGAAAAGAAAGGTCATTACAACTGGCACTGGCATTGGGATACCGGTAATGGCGACATAGGCAACCAGGGTCCGCATCAATTTGATATCGCACGATGGGGTTTAAATAAAAATGAACATCCGGTCAAAGTATCATCTCACGGAGGTTATTATAAGTTTGGTAAAGATGAATGTAGCCAGGAAACTGCCAACTCCCAAACCGCAGACCTTGAGTATGCTGACGGCAAAATTCTGCAATTTGAAGTGCGGGGCCTCTATACAAAAGGAGAAGGGAGCCTGGATGTAAAAATTGGTAATCTTTTTTATGGAACCGAGGGTTGCATGGAAATCGATGGAAGTACCTGGAAAACCTTTATGGGACCTGATAATGAACCAGGACCAGGTTCGGATTCGGAGGAAACGGTTGATCTGGGATATCTGGCAGCCCCGGGTGGTGGCGGACACTATCGTAATTTCATTACCGCTGTCCGCTCCAGAAAGATGGAAGACCTCACCTGCGATATTGAGGAAGGATATTACTCGACGGTATTGCCACTCATTTCAAATATTTCTTACCGATTGGGAAGGAGTCTGGAATTTGACGGTCAAAAAGAAAAGTTCATCAATGACAAAGAGGCAGATGGTATGTTGACCCGTGAATACCGAAAGCCCTACATCGTTGATCAACAAGTATAATTGAGCGACTCCCGGACTTTTGGGATTCTAATATCCGGAAGGTCCGGTCATTTCCTCAATGGGAGATCCTGCTTCCATCGCAGGATTAAAATCGATCTCCAGGAGTTTCATGCAAGTCGCAGCAATCTGGTTCTGCCAGAGTTGCATTGGAGTGATCACCTCTCCTGATGCCGGTGTATCGGGTCCTATGATTGCCATCCAGATGGCTTCGGCACCATCAACCCTACTGCCATGGTTTCGCCATTCGCCATTTTCGAAGCTACCTCTTCCGTGATCCGTGGTGATGACAAAAGTGGTTTTGTTCCGGTAAAAATTGGATTTTTGAACCATCTTCCACAAATCGGCAATAAACTGATCATTTTGCCTGGCCGATTTGAGATAATAGTCATAGCGTCCATCATGAGCAAAGTCATCTGTTTCACCGTAAGAGATATAGACTACTTTCGGACGATGTTTCCTGATGTAAGCC
>JBGTCB010000413.1:0-3156 GCA_041748995.1 Saprospiraceae bacterium
ACCTTTTTGATTCTCGTCTTCCAGTAACCACAGCAGGTTTAGCTTTTCATCAACTTCAATCAACCAAAAAAACATCCAAATTTTACCATTATTTAACTTTTGGTGACTCTATTATTACCATTCTGAGCAATGTGGGTTAAGAGTATGAAGGGCTTCGTTAACTACTCCGCTTAAAAATAGTTGATTCTGGATATTTTTCACCGATAGCAGGTGGAAATTGTAAAAATTCAAGGCTCCTTGCGGATCTCCGTCTCTACCGAATAATGTTATGTTTGATAAGTTGTTAATAGCTTAGCGACATGATAGTCCCCGATATTCACCGCGACAGGTCTTTAAGCAAATAATAACAAACTGACCTATAACAGAAGTTCGGGAAGTTTCTTGATGATATCGTGATCATTGTGACAGGGAAAGCTGCAAGAACCCGAAGGGTTCAAATGTTTATAGATTGCATCACGAACACATTATGCGACCCCATCGGGGTCGCATGTTTTTGGTAAAACCTACGTTCTATAAAGATTCCATAATTTTTACTCGTTCAGCGGTAAATAGAGGTGACCTTATGTTTTACAAAGAGTATAAACCATCAGGAATTATAGCCGACTATATAGAATGTTATTGGGTACTGCAATGCCCGGCTGATTTTACCAGCAGGACGGAATTGATAGTTCCCGGCGGAAGAGCATAGTTAATGGTCAATATGGGATCACCATTTTTTTTCCAAAGCAGCGAAGGAAAGGTTTTTGAAATGAACAATGGAATGTATGTTCTTGGTCAACGTAACACCTTCTTCAGCACCTCCTTTATATCCAACTACTCGGTGTTGGGTATTCGTTTCAAGCCCGGTTCCTTCTATCCTTTTTCAAATAATCCGGCTTCCAGTTTGCTTAATGAAGTGGCACCTGCAGCGGATGTACTTAATTATTCGAATACCCTAAGTTGGTATAGCCAAGTGCTGGAAGTAACCAATATTCAACAACAGATTGAAATTTCCGCACAACACCTGCTGCAAATTTTAAAGAACAAGAAAATGACGGACTCGCATTTCATGGCTCTAGTGCCTGCTATGAGAAAGAGCTGCCAGACTATTTCTGTACAGGATTTTTGTTCGGAGCATCACCTTTATTATAAAAAGCTTGAGCGACAGTTTTTACAACAGGCCGGATACACGACGAAAGAATTTATGAAAATCAGCCGTTTTTATAACGCCTTAAAAAAAGTTTGTAAAAACAAACAAAGCCTGACCGATGTTTGCCATAGTTCCGGATATTACGACCAATCGCATTTTATAAAGGATTTTCGAAAATTCACTTCTTATTCCCCATCACAATTTATTAAAGCGTCATATCAGTTCCCCAACATGATTTCCTCATCCCAATTTGTCTAAAATTTACAATTCAGGGTTCGTACGGTTTTGTTCCTTTGCAATAAATAGTGACCGAAAGTATGAGGTACAATAAATTCGTCAGCCTGGTTGGCTATCCACTTATATTTATTTCTCTGTTTGTCGCCTGTAATTCCCCTTCGACAACCTCGACCAGTCATACCGTTATCCCTGCTGTCGGTGCCGCTGACACGGCGATACTCCATAAAATGGATACCGCAATAAGCAACGGCACCTACCCGAACATTCACAGCCTGCTTATTTCAAAGAATTGTCGCTTATTGTATGAAAAATACTGGCCGGGACATGATGAGGTATGGGCAGTTCCGGCAGGCATCGTGCGCCATGCCGCCGACAGTCTTCACGATATCCGCAGCATTACAAAAAGTATTGTGTCCGCCTGTATGGGTATTGCTATTGAGCAGGGAAAAATTAAAGATGTGGATCAACAGGTATTCAATTTCTTTCCTGAATATATAGAACAGGATACCGGTTTAAAAGCAAAGCTGACTATCGAACACCTGCTTACCATGAGTGCGGGACTGAAATGGAATTAAAATGTGCCATATGATCATCCGGATAACAGTGAAATATTAATGATAAGCAGCGGTAATCCGGTTAAATTTGTATTAGAGCAGCCGATGGAATCACCACCTGGTAAAGAATGGAAATATAATGGAGGTGCAACCCAATTGCTCGCCGCTATTTTGGAAAAAACGACTGGCTACCGGGTAGATTCATTTGCCAATAAATATCTTTTTCAACCTTTGGGAATCAGGCGTTTTGAATGGGCTCAATATCCCGGCACCAATGCACCTGCGGCTGCTTCCGGATTGCGTTTGAGTTCGAGAGACCTGATGACATTCGGACTATTGTACCTGAATGATGGGGTATGGGAAGGCAGGCAGATTATTCCTGCCAGATGGGTGGAAGCGTCCACGTATCCGCATTTTAAGCAAGGTCCACAAAATCCCGGATATGGATATCAGTTCTGGATGTTTGATGAAGAGTTGGAGCAACAACCGATCAATCTGGTTGCCTGTGTAGGGAACGGCGATCAACGGATATTAATTGACAAGGCCCGGAAAATAGTTATTGTAGCCACTGCTGGGAACTATAATTTATGGGAGATAGAAAATAATGTGGCATCACTGTCAAGGAACTATATATATCCTGCGATTATGTATGTGAAATAAATGGTTATTATTGGAGGCCTAGTAATTATATAGTTAATTATTAATTGTGGATATTTTACACTGTTAGTAGTTGTAAATAATATAAATCGATATCCAGCAATATTGCGCTTTGTGCAGCTACCTGCCGAAGTGGAAATTTGGCTGGGGTGCATGATATGTCCACTGTTGCAAATGAAAATTAGTAAAAGAAAGTAATTGCACCCTGCAGGCCATTACTTATACATTTTATGCTGGTCCGCCTTGCTGAATCTTTCCAGTTACCTCATCCCTAAGAGGTCGCAAATGTCGCGTCAAGATTGACCAAATTATTGAATCGTCAATACTATCGTATGAGTGAATTAGTCTATTTCTCAAACTTATTATTTGTGAAAATTTGTGAAGCATTTTTTAGGTCATTCGATCCTGACTCCTTCAAAAATTTGTTAATGGCTTCACCAATAATCCCCAGGTGCCGTTCGACAGCTCCTTTTGTCTTTAAGTCCTTTTCGTAGTCCGCGAATGATTTTAAATCTTTTGTGAAACTCTCGATCAGCTCGATTGAGTTTGATATGTCAGACAAAAACTTTCTTTCCTTCT
>JBGTCB010000414.1:0-3949 GCA_041748995.1 Saprospiraceae bacterium
GTCACCAAGGAGGTGATTAATAGTATAAACGATGGATGTTTGTTTTAGGTCAAGGAGCGGAGCACCAATCCTGAATTGGCGGTAATATTTTTGATATTCAGGAAAGACCATGAAGACCTGAGGTACACCGGCATGGATATAATCAAAAAATTTATTCGCCAATGAATATCGATAACTTTCTGAAGAGCCATCCAGCAGATTGATTCCAATCCGGGCTTTCCTCAGTAATTCTTCCAAGTCCCTGGGTGGAACAAATCCCTTAAATATAACTTTATGGAGTAGATTTTCCCGGGTTGCCAAAGCCCATAATTCTTCCTTAATATCTCCTTCGCCTACCAACCATAATTTTGCATCAATCTCCTGCATAGCCCGGATCAATTCCGGCAGTCCTCTACCCTGATTTAGAACTCCTACATAAATCAAGACCTCTTCTCTCGCAGAGCCAGGTTCCTTACTATGTAAATGCGGGAAATTCCGAATAACCTCAAAAGGTTTGCCGTAGATCTCGCCAAGTTTGTCGGCAATACCCTGCGATACTGTATATCGTAAATGACTTTTAGGTATACCAGACCTGGCAATTTTTTTCCAATAGTTTTTAACCTTTTCCCGACCCTTAAGTTCCGGTACTTCCTCAAACCATTCATGGGCATCAAAAACAATTTTCTTTCTCCGGGCGACACCTGCCTTTGTCACTCCCTTCAGAGTATCATAGTCGATAGCACCATATATGTCTGCATCCAGTTTCTTCAGATAGAAATAAAGCCGAATATTAAATTCTGCATAGAATCTGGGACCTTTATTAAAGAAACATTTAATAAGGTGTGTTTTAAATGGAAGTCCCTCTATCGGGTGCGCCCCGTCTAATTCTCTGCCAACCAACGTCACATCATATCCGTTCTCATGAAGAGTAGTACAAATACGAATCATCCGGCGGTCCTGAATGATGTCGTTAGTAACTGAAAATACGATCTTTTTCATGGCTCATTATTTTTATGCATTAAGACCCCATTGTATTTAATAACCGCTTCTTCATTTAAAAGATATTGCAATACGGTGATCACCCATTGTCGTTTTCCGGCAGGAAATTCACTGATTAATTCTTGCACGGGATATTGTTTTTTATCCAACCGCTCAAAAATCATTTCCTTTAAGGCCTGGTAATCTGAGGTCTTCATCCGGACCCGGCCGGCAGCTTTGCATTGATCACAGACACCACAATCGACTTCCAATTGATCATCAAAATAATGAAGTATAAATCGCTGTCTGCATCCTTCTGTTTCAATATAAGCTAAAATTTGATCAATACCTTCTCTTCTCCGTTTTTTTCGAAAACGATAGAGCGATTGGTCAATTGAAAAATTTTCGACGTTGACTCGCTGCCTGAGCATGGTCAATTTAATCTGGTCATCATGCTCCAAATATTCTGCCATGCCATCGCGATGTAATTCATGTAAACCATTGATTACCTCTGCCACCGGACGATGTAACAAATCAGAAATAGCTTTTTCCTTAATTGCAACCAGATCATTTAGTATTCCCTGATATAGACGAAGTAAGAGTTTAATCAGGACATCTTTATTTTTATTACGCAGTTGATAGTCATACAGAATCTCACGGTCGACAATAAACCGAAGCCGGGATGATTGGTAAACTCCATCAGACAGATAGATCCAGCCATCTTGTTCAATAATTTTTAAAATACTCCAGGTTTCCTGGGCATGCAGTTGGTATTGGGTGATAAATTTGTTAAAATCAAATGGAAAGGCCTGACCTTCTCCCCCACCAGAGGCCAGTTTGAAATAATTACCCAGCGCCCGGTAAACCCTCCGGATTTCTTCAAAAGAGGGAAATTCGCGGTCAAAATTCTGTTCCAGTTTGATGCGGTCCTGCTCATGAAACAAGACGATGGCATAGGCATCCTTACCATCTCTCCCGGCCCGGCCCGCTTCCTGATAATACGATTCCAGATTTTCGGGCAAGTCAAAGTGGATTACCATCCGTACGTCCGCTTTATCTACCCCCATACCAAAAGCATTGGTCGCAATCATAACCTGGGTTTTACCGCTAAGAAAATCCTCTTCATGTTTTTGTCTCATCTCCGGATTCAATCCGGCATGATAGTAGGTTGCGCTCATTTGACGGGTTTTCAGTAATTGGGCGATTTCTCTGGTCTGTCTCCGGCTACGTACGTATACAATACCGGCCCCCTTGCTTTTCGTGAGGAGCGATATACATTTTGCCCGTTTATCTTCAACATTTAAGACACCAAACTTAAGGTTGGGTCGTAAAAAACCTGCTTTGTATACCACCGGATCCCGCAAACTCAGCCTTGCGGCGATATCTGTGATGACTTGCTCGGTGGCTGTGGCAGTTAATGCCATCAATGGTACTTTGGGATGCCATTTTCTTACTTCGGAAATCTCCAGATAGGCAGGCCGAAAATCATAACCCCACATACTGATGCAATGAGCTTCGTCGACGACAATCTGAGATAATGGAAGTCTTTCCAATACATTGGCGAATGATTTCGATTGTAGCCTTTCCGGAGAAATATAAAGCAACTTTAATTGACCGAATATGGCAGCATCCAGGATCCTTTCTATCTCTTTATAGTGCAAACCACTGTGGATGCAGGAAGCCCGGATTCCTCTCTTTCTCAGCTGAGCTACCTGGTCATTCATTAAAGCGATCAGTGGAGATATCACAAGACTCAGTCCATCACGCAGTAGTGCCGGCACTTGAAAACATATCGATTTACCACCACCGGTCGGTAATAAAGCAATAACCTCCCTGCCTGCAAGAACTTCCTTAATGATTTGTTCCTGCAAAGGTCTGAAGGTACTGTATCCCCAATATGTCTTTAGAATTTCATGAGGAGAATTTACCACTGCAACCGACGTTTGAATCATGAAGGTAGAAAAGAGCAGAGATAATTAATGCCGTGTGAGCGAGCAGTCAGATGATTCAGACCAATTTAACTATCCAGAATTGTCAGTCCACTGGTCAGTGACTTGGTCCCTGCAGATTTTTGCCGGAACTCAGAATGCCATCGGACAAACTCCTTTACCACCGAGGAGGTTGTGGAAATGATACGAAATCGTGAAATTACCGATGAAATACCAATCATTATGTTTTCGATTTCCCCGCAGATCTCCCCTCCTTTCTTCGGGTTCAAGGCCGGTAATTTCCTGAGCACGGTCGGCCAGGTTGGCTGCCAAAGTTCCTCTTGCCTGAGCTAAATCCCGATAACTGGCATACGTTCCGCTTACATCATCCAGGTAATCGGTGAACGTAATGCGAGGGCCAAACTCAACGCCCAGAGTAATAGCAGGATTTAAAGCATATTTTATCCCTCCTCCAAAAGGTATAGATATGATATTCAAACTGTAAAAATCGACATCATAACCGTCTAGTCCCTGACCTTCTGTACCCAGAGGTTGTAAATAGACAGTTCGTCCCTGATAGACTGTTTTGGGGTCATAGTACATATAAGCAATTCCGGCAAAAGCATAGGGAGAAAACTTCCGGTAGCCGGTCGGATCGTAACCAGGAAAATTAAATTCTCCAATCACCGCCAGCTCTCCAAAAGTGGAGTTAAAGTTAAGGTTTCGGTCTCTCCGTGATTCACCATCGGCACCCTCCAGCTTTCCATATTGGAATGAAAATCGCATTGCCCAATGTTCATTGAAGTTCTGCCGGCCAAATACTCCAAATGCCGGCTTGATATGCATCAGCTTATTCAAATTCCTATTAGGAGATAAATCACCGTCATAGAACGATCCACCCAACATCAAACCTCCCTCAAAATATTGAGATTTAACGTCAGAGCTGCTTACCATAAGAAAGGTAATTACTAAATATAGGATCCTATACTGTACCATTTAGTCGTAATTCTCGTTAATCTTATACTAAAATTGAGTCGGGATCGTGGATTAGGTATTACATTTGC
>JBGTCB010000415.1:0-30025 GCA_041748995.1 Saprospiraceae bacterium
CTATCAAATTTTTACGGAATCTTGAAAGACCATTTATGAAAATATTCTATTCAGAAAGCAAACCCGAATATCAAACCTACACTTTTAACTATGGAATATATTGTATAAAAGAGAGCAATGAAGAATTGGCGCAAATTTACCAATCGGGATTTCTGCCTTATTCAGCCGACACCGGATTGACTACAGAAGTCTTTTATCTGGCGAGGAGTCTTCGTGTCGATCTAAACCGATTCGAAAATACCAGTGAAAACCGGCGCGTCCACCGAAATATTGAACCTTTAAATATTCAGTTGGAATTTCTTGAAAAAGAGATTGTACTCTCTGAAGATGCACACTTTTACCCCTTTTGTGAAAAATACATAGCGTCGCGTATAGGTGAAGCGATGACTCCCGAACGACTCCGATACATATTAAGCCTGAGTATTGGCACCCATGTTTTTCGCTTTAAGCGGGAAGATATCGTATTGGGTTATGTTCTTGCTGCTGTGGATTCCGGTACCATCCATTACTGGTTTAGCTTTTTCGATCTGGATTTAATGAAGACCCATTCCATCGGTAAATGGATGATGTGGTCTGTAATTCGATGGGCAAAAGAAAATCAGAAAAGGTATGTCTATCTGGGCACAGTTTATGGGGAAAAATCACTTTACAAGGTACGAGATCACAAGGGTCTGGAGTACTATGATGGAGTAAAATGGAATCAGGATATGGACCGGTTGAAATCATGGTGTAAAGCCGACCAGAATCGCGAGGCAACTGATCGGTTTAAACTTGCAGAAGATGGCGAAAAATATATCCGGGACTTATTAAACTCGGGAATTTTGATGTAAGTCCTTGTTGGAAATATGGACCACGGTTTAGCAAGAAATCTTCATTGATCCTGCTGGTCAGATAGACCTTGATTAGGTGAAAAATCAATAATCGTCCGGATATTTGCAATTAATTGGTCATTTTGATACAAAAAACTTCTAGACTGGCATTATAAATGCGGTACTGATTGTATATTTAGGCCCCTCGAAAAAACACTGAAAAGTTACCAATTGGGGAATCACATCTGCTATTCTACCAAGTTTCAAAGTCTGGATCATGCCAGAAGTTTATGATCATCCGCTACCTGATCAGGGTGGTGCTAAAATCTCTTGGTAGAGTTATGAGTGGATAAGGATTATGTTCCTCATCTCACAAAGTAATTTGAAAAACTATATGTAGGTCGCATGGTGTGATCCGGTTGTCATCCAGAAATCTGGTGCATCGATGGTGACTATAAAAGTCTGATAGTCAGATATTTGTTTATTGAAATGTAACAATGAAAAAAGAATTAGTAGTAGCACGTAAAGGTGGGACAGGAATTGGAAGCATTTTTCTGACTTTGGTACTTCTTGTTTTACCTCTGATCAAAACCGATCTGGATTTTGGCCCTGTGATTGACTCCCTTGGTCGTTTTCATCCAATCATAGTTCATTTTCCCATCGTATTGGTTCTGTGCACGGTGGTTTTTGAATGGCTTTTTGGGTCGTTCAAAGGACCAATTGGCATATCGATTATCAACATACTTTACCAGTGGTCATTGTACACTTCGGTGATAGCTGTCATTGCCGGATATTTTTTGTATAAGTCGGGTGATTATGGAGGTGACCTCATTACCCTCCATTTCTGGTCAGGAGTCTTAGTAGCCGTATTGATGATCTGGAGTATGCACTTTCGCAAATTATATAAAAGAACGCATCGTTGGAGATGGAGACAGTTGTCGAGGGGTTTGTTACTCTCGGCCGGAATACTGGTCTTCTATGCTGGTCATCAGGGTGGATCACTCACCCACGGACCCGACTTTCTGACCGAGCCAATTCAAACCGCTATCCACCAAAGAAATCTGCAGGAAAATACCGTCCTGA
The DNA here is from genome assembly GCA_041748995.1 of Saprospiraceae bacterium. Taxonomy (GTDB): domain Bacteria; phylum Bacteroidota; class Bacteroidia; order Chitinophagales; family Saprospiraceae; genus JABDMH01. Next base: position 1,893 of record JBGTCB010000415.1, read on the forward strand.
AAGAGCCATCCTCCCAACTGGTATATCAGGATTTAATAGTTCCAGCCTTCAACCGGGCTTGTATTAAATGCCATAATGCCCAAAATGCGAAGTCAGATTTAGACTTATCGACTTTGGAAGCGATTCACGCTGGGGGAAAATCATTAAAGCCAATGATCGTCAGCGGTAAACCACTGGAAAGTGAATTATTCATTCGGGTGAACCTGCCACCTAAACATGATGAGTTTATGCCCCCCGATGGCAAACCTCCGCTACATCCGGCCGAAGTACAACTCTTATACTATTGGATACGAGACGGAGCAACCGTCGAAGATACTTTAGGCAGTCTGATGCAGAATGATACTCTGCGACTGGTTATGGACAGCTATTTACCAGAACTGGCTGAGGATCAATTATCACACCGGGCACAGCGATTAGAACGTTTGAAAACCGGTCCAAAACTTACCAGGATGGCTATGTCACTCGGATTGGAGGTCCGACCGGATGAAAATACTGATTCGGCGCTATATACACTTTCGATGCAGTTTCCTCCAAAAATTATTACCGATGAGACCCTTGCACAGTTGATGCCCTACAAGGATTATTTCTCCAGGATATCTTTTGTAGGAGCTGATATTACAGATGAAGGTCTTTTTTATTTAGGCCAGATGAACAATCTGCAGAGTCTGATTCTTACAAAAAGCTGTATCAAAGGACACGGTCTCCTTTATTTGAAGGATTTGACAAAACTGGAGATGATTAATCTTTCACATAGTGATCTGACTAACGAAAATCTACTCTACCTCTATCAATTTCCCGCAATAAGAAAAGCCTATGTCTTCAATACCGACGTCAGTCCGGAGGTAGTTCGTGTCCTTGATGCACATATGAAAAACACAAGTATATCCTTGGAAGAAGGTGATTATTACTAGAAAACTCAATTGAACAAATGAACAATTATGGTATTCAAGCAATTAAATACATATATAATTCTACCAAATGAAGGTTCAAGTCGATTTATATTACAAATTGCCCGTCAATCGACTCATTTTAATTTCGATTCTCCCTATGGTTACGAACAATATTCGTAAATTGGAATACGATTTAATTTCTCCATTATGAAGTGGCTTACGATCATACTTACGATTATTTTTATATCGGAGCTTTCTGTAGTAAGAGCTGATACTCCGGAGGATAAGGAATTTCAGCGATCGGCTTTGAAGATGTTGCATAAGCATTGTGCTTCTTGTCACAATGAGGTAGATAAGAAAGCCGGAATTAATCTGGAAGATTTCTACTTTGCTGTGAGTGTTGTCAGAAGAGGCGAGCTTTTTAAAGAAGTAACTGATGTCGTGCGAAACGGCAGTATGCCACCTTCCGGTGCTCCACCGATGAGTCAGGCAGATAAAGATACCCTGATTGTAGGGATCGAACGAATATTATCCAGAGCTCTGGCCCATGCTGACCCCGGCTTATCTGTCATGCGACGATTGAGTCACCGTGAATATCAGTATACCATCTATGATTTGTTAGGGGTTGAATTCGAAACGGTGCATTATTTTCCTTCAGAGGGTTCCGGAGGTGAAGGATTCGACAACCAATCAGGTACGCTTTTTATCAGTCCCTTGATGATGGAACGATATTATAATGCCACTGACAGTATTTTACGCCAGATCAGGTCGGATAAAACCCTTTGGCAACGACTGGTGCCAACCAATTACAAGGTTGGGATATCGCGGAGATTTATCAATAATATACTTTCCTTTATAAACCCTCAACGAGAGTTTTTCTGGGAAGCACCTGAGCTCGAAGCAAAAAAAATCATTGTCCCTTTTGCTACCAAGGCATACCGGAGATTTATATCAAAAGGAGAGGAAGATCAATTGATAGATCTGTTTAATCAGGTTTACTTTGCTAGCTGGAAAGAGAAAGATGCATTTTCCAATGCCATTACAGCAGTGTTCAAGCGTGTTATGATGTCCCCTAATTTCTTATACAGAATAGAGGTCAACTTACACTCTGATACACCATATCCGATTAATAATTTTGAGTTGGCAACCAGGTTATCCTATTTACTTTGGTCTTCGATGCCCGATGAAAGACTTCTCCAGGTTGCTTATCGTGAGGATCTTCACAATCCATCGATATTAAAACGAGAGGTTCTTAGGATGATGGATGATGATAAATTCCGGCGATTTTCTTCTTCTTTTGCACCTCAATGGTTGGGTGTAGAAGAAATGCTTTATGCTCCTTTGACCGATCAGGTACTTTTTCCTGAATTGACACTTGGTTTGAGGAAGGCAATGCATGAAGAGGTTGTAGGTTATTTTCATGAGGTTTTTACGAAAAAAAGAAATCTTCTCCATCTGCTTGATAGCGACTACGCCTGGTTAAATGAAGATCTGGCTAATCACTATGGAATTGAGGATGTCGAAGGACCTGAATTTCGTACGGTCAGTATTACTGATCGCAATCGGGGTGGAATACTTGGGATGGGTGCAGTATTGACGGCGACCTCCCTACCTGTTCGGACAAGTCCGGTGCTACGTGGTCAATGGGTGTTAGAACAGGTTCTCGGTGACCCGGCACCACCGCCACCAGCGGATGTTCCTGCTCTCGAAGAAGCCAAAACAAAGAATGGGAACCATTTGGATCTCCGCAGTCTCCTTGAATCGCACCGTGACGATCCCGCGTGTTTAGGATGCCACCAGAAAATGGACCCGATTGGTTTTGGCCTGGAAAATTTTGATGCAATTGGGAGATGGCGTGATAGCTATGACACCATTCCGATTAATACCGAGAGTGCCATGGCCGATGGAAGAACTTTTAAGGATCCCGAAGAATTGAAGGGTATCCTGATGGAGGATAAGGCTAAATTTGCTAAAAATTTTAGTCGTAAAATGTTGTCTTACGCTATCGGTCGCCGGGTGGAATTTATCGATAGCCCCTCTCTTGATCGCTTGACAAACGAATTAATAAATAATAATTTTGATAGTCAGACATTTATGTTAGAGTTGGTGAGTAGTTATCCATTTCTGCATCGACGTAGTGATCTGGCAACCCGTTATAAAGGCATATAAAATATGACACACTTACCAATTTCGAGACGCAAACTTTTAAGAGGCATCGGAGCCAGTGTTGCTCTGCCTTTTTTGGAATCCTTGTATCCATCCAAACTTCTGGCAGCCCAATATTCACATAATACACCTCCACAGAGGTTTGCCTGCCTTTTCATGCCCAATGGAGTGCCTCCAACAAAATGGAATCCGGCTAAGACAGGTTCGGACTTTGAATTGTCTCCAATACTCAAACCACTGGACCCCCTCAAGAATGAGCTACTGATCCTGGGAGGTATGATGAATATGAATTCACATACCCGTCAGGATGGACATTATACAAAGGACGCCAATTTTCTTACCTCCATGCGAATTGCCAAGACAGTCGATGCTAAAGTTGACAGTGGGGGTATCTCCCTGGATCAACTGATGGCACAACATATTGGAAAGGATACTATGTTCCCTTCCCTGCAATACGGACTAGACCGCATCAGGAGTGGCGTAGATAATGCAGTTGGTTTTACCCGATTGTATGGGGGAACAATCTCCTGGCAAAGTCGGACGCAACCCTGCTCAAGGGAGATTGATCCCAGAATGGCCTTTGACCGTCTCTTTCGAAACTTTACACCCGGAAAGAAACCATTACCGGAAGATCCGATGAAGAAAACGGTCCTCGATCTGGTAAAAGATGATGTCAAAACCCTGGAACGCCAACTTGGCATCGAAGACCAAAATAAGCTCGGCGAGTATCTGGAAGCGGTCAATTCGGTTGAGAAACGTTTGAACGACCGGCAAAACCTGGCAGACTTTGCCAGTCAAATCACTCCGGATATCCGCAAAGAATTACAAAGAATGGATATGCGCATCGATGAATGGGCCGAATATGCAGAAGGAGTAGACATAACCGAAAAAACCCGTTTGATGCTTGACATCATCGTATTGGCTTTTTGGAGTGATGCTTCGCGTGTCGCTACGCTGATGTTCGGAAATTCAGTGAGTAATCGTAATTTTTCCTTCCTTGACGGTGTATTTGGAGCCCACCACTCAATATCGCATCACACCAACGATCCCCGTATGCTGGATCAATATGAAATAATCAGTCGTTGGCATATCGAGCAATATGGCTACTTGCTGCAGCGCCTGCAATCCATTAAAGAGGGAGACAAAACGCTCCTCGACAATAGTATGATTTTATTTGGTTCAGGGCTTCGTGATGGAAACCGTCACTCGCCGTTTGACCTTCCAATTGTTGTCGGAGGTAAAGGAGGTGGTAAGTTTAAAACCGGCCAAAACATACAATATCCGGATGAAACACCACTGGCCAATCTTTATCTAACCATGTTGCACTCTATGAATATTGAGGTACAACAGTTTGCAGATAGTCAGACAGTACTATGTGATATCTTGGTGTAGATGCTGATAGTGCACAGGGTGATTCTGTAGGAATATTCGGGCATGGAACATTGAGTTTCATCGTTGATATGTTACATGTAGAATAATTAAGGACTCATCCAGTTACTGGCCATAAAAATTTCATCTATTGAAATCAGGTGCACCTCCAACTTCACCCTGGTGCTCTCCATAAATCAAAAGCACTATGCTCAACATTGCCGGATCATTTGAAATCACCATAGGTTCTTTTCCAGAGTTGTCCGGGTATCGCCAATAATTTCATTAAAATACGATCCTAAATCAAAGCTGTACCAAAAAAAAGGCCGACTTTAATAAGTCGGCCCCAGGTTAAATAGCTTTCTTTCAGAATGGCATCAGTCAATGCCACAATAGAAGAATAGCAGGAAAGTGTAGCTTAAAAAATTATAGGTTTATTTTATTCACTACAGCATATACACAATGACTACAGCAAAAGGTTCGGAGGTCTGTGCAAAAATCTATGGAAAAATGGAATTGATCCCCTCTTCATGATAATTACAACTCTAAAAATCATGACAATCTTAAAAATTTATAACCTGCTATTAAATTTAGGCAGAAGAACGACGGGATTAACTTCTCTTTCTAAAAGCCCAAGTTCCATAGTTATACCCGACACAGAGGAATACCCCCTGGGGGCTGAGCTGCAACCCTATGTTGCGTTAGCTATTGGCCACTAAATGTAGGAATGCCCTAGTGTAATGTCCCATAAATAGCTTTACACCATAAGCAGGTCTTCTTCTGTAAACATACTTATGGGACATTACACTAGATAATCGATTCATCAGGAAATACCAGGAGGCTGTTGTCCGGGCTGTGATCTTAAAAAGGTGATCGGACAACTATCAGCGCAAGTTGGTTATTCAATATCCTCCAAAGCTGGCATTTCATTATCTTGTAGAAAGCGAACTATCAACGATGATGAATGTTTTTCAATCGTATTCTACTGAATGTAGCTGCCTGGTCAATCCATCCATACATTGCCACCCCGAAACTTTGTCCGGAGAACCTGTACCCTTGCGACATTTGGACATCTTTTGTATCGGGCATTGCACCAGTCTTACTTGTCATTCCCTCAAGAGAGACAGAAAAGAATGCATTCAGAATGAGAATCCGGAAGGCCGGTTCAGTTTTTCAGTTGAAGATTTACTCTCTTGTTTGCCAGACTCTAAGGTCAGAACAAATCTTTCGAGAAAAAAGGATGTCTTCTGCGTAAGTGGAATTTCCGAGAGTCCGAATGGAGGATTCCCATGCCACACGGGCCGACAACCTTAGTATATTTGCCATCTGATGAAACTCACTTCGACAAAATTTGGACAACGGGTCATCACGGCCATTTTTTTTGGTGTAACCCTGCTTGTTCCCTTGTTTATAGGTAAAATTACCGGTCTGATCATTTTGGGAATTCTTTGTCTGTTAACCATCCTCGAATACCTACAATTGCAGGGACTGAAAGGCCAGGGGCTTTTGATAACAGCGTTTCCTGCAATTTTAATGTATGTGGCTTTGTCGATTATCACGATCCAGAAAGGGATAACCTATCCGGTGAAATATGCCACCTACCTTTCAATCGTATTTTGTTGCTTGTTACTCTTCCGGCTTTCAAAAAAAACGGATCCATTCAGTTTTAATTATCAGGTATTACCAGCAACATTATATATCGCTATTCCCATTGCATTACTATTTGCTGTGGCTAACTGGACCGGCGCTTATAAACCTGACTGGCTGGTAGCTATTCTTCTATTTGTCTGGATCAATGATATTCTTGCATATGTCATTGGCAAGAGTTTCGGGGTACATCCCTTTTCCAAAGAAATTTCACCGAACAAAACCTGGGAGGGTACACTGGCTGGATGGTTTGGGTGTATTTTAATTGCGGTCTTTATATGGGAAATCCTGGGAATCCTTCCTTTATACCAGTGGATTCTATTGGGAATTCTGGTGGGCATCACCAGTTCATTAGGTGATCTGATTGAATCCCTGTACAAACGCAAAAAAGGAATTAAGGATTCCGGCACTTTCCTACCTGGTCATGGTGGGTTTCTCGATCGCCTTGATTCCCTGTTATTTGCCGCGCCATTCATTGCTCTATTTTTCCTAATATGTCTTTAACTATTTTCGTATCTTCATCGCAGTTTCACCCATCTACCAGCATGTTTCGAATTCATCACGAAGGCCGCAAGTCTATAATTATTGCCTGTATTTTAATTATTTTATCAGGAGTTCTACTGATTCAGGTAGCTCCTCCCTTTGTGAGAATATTGGGAGGGTTGATTTTATTAGCCTTTCTATTTTTAGTGGTTTATTTTTTCCGGATACCAAAACGAGAGTTAACTCTGGATGATTCCGGTAATATCATTGCACCGGCCTATGGAAAGATCGTTGTCATTGAAGAGGTAGAGGAACCAGAATACCTGCAGGCGAAATGTAAACAGATTTCTATTTTTATGTCACCTCTCAATGTACATATCAACTGGTTTCCCTGTTCAGGAAAAATCGTGTATAAACAACATCATGCCGGTAAGTACATGGTGGCCTGGCACCCCAAATCATCGTTGGAAAATGAAAGAACGACCACGGTCATTGAAAAAAACGATACCAGCATCCTGGTGCGACAAATTGCCGGTGCTGTCGCCAGGCGAATTATCAATTATGCAAGCCCCGGCAACCAGGTAAAATTAGGAGAGCAGCTTGGTTTTATCAAATTCGGCTCAAGGGTCGACGTTCTCCTTCCCCTAACCGCAACTATTCTGGTCAGTCTGGATCAGAAAGTGGTTGGTGGCCAGACGGTGCTGGCCAAATTATAAGTAGTAATTACTTTGATATCTAAATCTCCATAATTGGGACTGCAGACCGATTTACCCACATCGAATCTTTACTTTTCTTTCCGCATTTGAGGGAAAAAGATGACCTCCTGAATCGATGACTGATTGGTCAACAACATCGTCAACCGGTCTATACCTATCCCCAATCCACTCATCGGGGGCATCCCATACTCCATAGCCCGGAGAAAGTCCTGGTCCAAAGCCATGGCCTCCTCATCACCTCTTTCAGCCAATTCGAGTTGCTCTTCCAGGCGCTTTCTTTGATCCAGTGGGTCGTTCAGCTCCGTGTACGCATTGGCAATTTCACTGCAATTGATAAACAATTCAAAGCGCTCCACCATTCCTTCTTTACTACGGTGCCGTTTGGCTAAAGGTGTCATTTCTATCGGATAATCGATGATGTAGGTTGGTTGAACCAGGTGCTCTTCCACTTTTTCTCCAAAGATCTCGTCTATCAGTTTACCTTTTCCCATAGAAGGATCGATCTCGACATGGAGCTCTTTACAGACTCTGCGCAAGGCTTCTTCATCCATGCCTTCAATATCAATACCGGTGTATTCCTTAATAGCATCGATCATACTTAAACGCCGGAATGGCGGTGTAAAATCAATTTTCTGATCACCAACAGTAGCGATGGGCGATTCCAGCACAGCCATAGCAATCTGGTATAGCAACTGTTCGACCATCTCCATCATCCAATGATAATCTTTGTAAGCTACATAGATTTCCATGGAAGTAAATTCCGGGTTATGACTTCGATCCATTCCCTCATTGCGAAACATTTTACCGATTTCATAAACTCCATCGTAACCTCCTACGATCAGTCGCTTGAGGTATAATTCATTGGCAATCCGCATAAAAAGCTCCATGTCAAGTGTATGGTGATGCGTACTGAATGGCCGGGCTGCCGCCCCTCCATGAACTGGTTGCAGAATCGGGGTCTCTACCTCAAGCCATCCTTTGTCATCAAAAAACTTGCGCATCTCCCGGATGACTTTCGCCCGGGTGATAAATATTTTCTTGTACTGTGGATTAACCGTCAAATCCACATAACGCTGTCGGTAGCGCAGTTCCGGATCGCTAAAAGCATCGTAGGTGTGGGTCTCGCCAGTTTGTTCGTCTACTTTGGTCTTTACAACCGGTAAAGGTTTTATGGACTTGCTTAAAAGCACCAACTCGGTCACATGCACGGAAATCTCCCCTACCTGAGTGATAAACACATAACCCTTCACACCGATATAATCGCCTATATCCAGGAGTTTCTTGAAGACGCTGTTATAAAGATCTTTGTTTTCATCAGGACAAATGTCATCACGGGATATATACAATTGAATGCGTCCTGAACTGTCCTGCAATTCTGCAAAGGAGGCTTTGCCCATGATTCGCTTCATCATCAATCGACCAGCCAGGCTAACCTGCTGGTAAGAGGTGTCACCTTCTTTAAAATGGACTTTGATGCCGTTAGCAAAATGGCTGACCGGAAAATCAATAGGAGGATAGGGATCAATGCCCAAATCACGTATCTTTTGCAGATTATCTCTGCGCACAAGTTCCTGTTCACTAAGGTGCATATAGCAGTTTTGCTTTTTTAATGAAGTTTAAAAGCTGCAAAAATAGCGGTTTAGATTGGAAGGCGGGATCCTAATATAAAAGTGACGCTAAAGGATCCCAGTTAAAAACCACTTTGATCACCTGACTTTCGACTCGAATCTTACTTAAAAATTCCGTAAGGTTGTTAAAAATATTCGGGCAAAATGTGCAGAGATCTGTTCACTGGTTTCAAAAATTGATACGTCCGCTATATGACGCATCTGATTTCACTGATTCAGGAAAGTTTTGCATGTAAATTGTTAGTAAATTTTTTCTGCAGATATATAGATTTTAAAAATAATATCCGAAATTAGACAACATTGCTATGACCAGAACCTTACATACCCTCCGTCCGGTTATCTTGTCCCGGATGATAGGTGTTCTCGTGATGTTCAACCTCCAGATGATTACTGCTCAAAATGATCTCTTTATTTCTGAATATGTGGAAAGCAACTCTACCAAATGTATCGAAATTTTTAACCCAACTAATGAACCTATAACACTTACAAACACTTATCGAATTACCATGGGATTTAATGGTGATGCTCCAAGTACAAAAAGTAACCTCATGGGCACTATAGGACCAAAAAGCACACACGTAGTATGTACAAGCACATCCTCCTATAATGGACAGCAGAGTATGGGTGCTACAGGTCACAATGGAAATGACGCCGTTATACTTGAAAGAAACATGGTCCCCATCGATATCATAGGTAATATCGGATGCGATCCAGGCACCGAATGGACAAGTGGGGGTCTAAGCACACATAATGTCACGTTAGTAAGAACAGGATGTATTACACAAGGTGTATCCAGTGATCCTTCGGATATCGGGTGTCCTTTTCCTACGCTAGGTTCGGAATGGGTTGCTTTTTCTTCTACCGATCTTACTCATCTGGGTACCCATGGATATCTTTACGGCGGTCTAAGCACTGAATCCACGGCTCCATCGGATTGTGGCAGTAGTGATGGCACGCTAACCATTTTGGCTGATGGAAACGGACTGGAGTATTCGATCAATGAAAGTCCATTCACTACAACTCCAACTTTCACAGGTCTTTCTTCCGGCACTTACAATGTGGTATGCCGGGTAAAAGATGATCCCTCCTGCTTGCTGAGCACCACTGCTATGGTTACTGATCGGGTCCCTCCCGTTATAAACGAAATTGACCCGTCCGATCCTACCGATTGTGGCGTAAATAACGGAAAAATCGACATTGCTGCCACTGGTGTCAGTCTCGAGTACAGTATTAACAATGGGGTATTCTTTCAAACCAGTTCTTCTTTTTCGGATTTGGCAGCCGGTGCATACAACATTGTAGTCAGGCTCAGTGGAACTGCTGACTGCCTGACGACTGGTGCCACTACCTTGGTCGCACCCTCCGAACCCGTAATCACTTCCATCATCCCAACACCTGCTACGGATTGTAATCTTGCAGATGGACAAATCACTATAAACACCAGCCCGGCAACTCTCCAATATTCGATCGATAATGGTATCAACTGGAGTAATAACAGGCTCTTCACCGGGCTATCACCCGGAGACTATGAAGTTGCTGTGCGCAGAACCGGATCACCTTCCTGCCGGGATTATGGCAACGTTACAATCACTGCTCCCCAGCCTCCGGCTTTGAGCTTGATAGAAACCAAAGATGCTGACTGCAAAGGAACATCTACAGGAAGTATCCTGGTGAGTGCCTCCGGCGGTTCCGGTAACTACCATTTTAATTGGTCCGATCCGGTCAGTATTGGAAATGAAAACAATCCTTCCAACCTGCCGGCAGGCATTTACTCGGTGACCGTCACCGATACTGACAGTCCCGGATGTCAGACCATCCTTACGAATATAAAAATCGGAGAACCGCAGATGGATCCTCCGCCGGTTGTCTTAGACATCTTACCAGCTCTTTGCCAGCTGGATGCTCCTTTTCCCTTACCTGCCAATTCAAATGGAATCACCGGAAGTTGGTCAGGAAACGGAGTGTTAGGCGGAAATCTTTTCAATCCCATGGGTCTTGAAGATCTGATCACCCTGACTTTCCTACCCACTGCAGGCCAATGCGCAGGATCTAATACCACTCAAATTGAAGTCATTGCACCAAAGAGTCCTGTGCTTGATTTATTTACTGCAGTTTGTTCTCTTGATCCGGAAATTGATCTTGATCCTACACAGAATGGAATAGTTGGCAATTGGTCAGGACCAGGAGTTTCTAATAATCGGTTAGACCCCCAGGGTGAGTCGGGAGAAATCGTGTTAACCTTTACACCATCGACTGGTCAATGTGCAGCGATTAATCAAACGTCCATTGAAATCACACCACCGCATAGTCCCCAGTTACAATTTATAGCCGATCGTTGTGAAGATGCATCTACGGTTATACTTCGGGAGAATCAGGAAGGAGTCACCGGAACATGGTCCGGACCGGGAGTCCGCAATAACCGCTTTGCACCTGACGGCCTGAGTGGTTCCGTCAGCTTACTTTTCAATGTCGATGCAGGCCAATGCGCTGTTGATGCTGTCAGGATGGTCGAAGTCTTTGCATTGACTGTAACTCAACTGACACCATTTACTGATGTGTGTGAAGAGAGTGCCCCAATTGCGTTGCCTGCTATTCAGGGTAGTATGATGGGTAACTGGAAAGGACCGGGTGTCACTGACAACCATTTCGATCCCTCCGGGTTGACTGGCAGTGTGCAACTCATTTTCACACCCCTGCCTGACCAATGTGGTATAGAGGCTACGCAGACCATGAGCCTCAGTTCAGCCCCACTGATTGATTTCCAACCGATAGGACCCCGGTGCCAGGGTGAATCCAATGGCAAGATCATAGCCTCTATTTCGGGAGGCCAGGGCCCATTTCAATATGACTGGGACTTTGATGGCTCAGGTGATTTCGATGATGGAAAAGATCTGGAGAATATTTCAGCTGGCAAATATACACTGGTTGTGAAAGACCAAAAATCCTGCATCTCCTCTGCAACAATCGATCTGGATGATGCACGGTCGCTGGAAATAAGATTGACGAGCCATCCGGAAAGCTCCCTCAATGCTCAGGATGGTTCGATTGAAGTTTTCCCGAAAGGAGGTAAGGCACCGTACCATTTTCAGTGGAGTAACGGAGCTATGACTTCAAGGATCGATCACCTCCGTCCTGGCACCTACAGCGTGACAGTGACCGATCAACAAGGTTGCAGTACCTGGGATCAGGCAATCGTCAATGCCGGAGAGTGCATATTTACTGCCGGTCTGCAAAAAACAGATATCAGTTGCTATGGATTGGATGATGGAATCCTGGAAGTTGTCTCAGAAAATGCCATTCTGCCTTTGACCTTTAGCTGGTCTCACGATGCCAGCTTAAACCAATTTGAAGCTCATGACCTAGCCACTGGAATGTACCAGGTCACCGTGGTGGATGCTGCCGGATGTTTGGCGGTTGCCCAGGCAGAAATTGAACAGCCAGACACCCTTATCACACTTTTAAGCATCCAATCCGAATCCGCACCCGGTGCCAATGATGCGGAAATTTTATCTGTTACCACCGGTGGTACCGGATCCTACAACTACTTGTGGAGTAATGGATCGACTGATGAATATTTGGATAATCTTTCTCCCGGCTTATATTCAGTGACCATTACGGATGATAACGAATGTGAAAATACCTCCCAGGTCATGGTGAATGGTCCTCTATGTGATTTCGATCTCTTGCTTCATCCAAACCATGGAACTTGTGCCGGGTCACCAGATGGAAGCATCGAAAGTACCTTGATAAATGGTCAAGCACCTTACTCGTACAATTGGAGTCATGATATGAGCTTACAAAGTTCCATAGCTATTGCACTTGCTGCGGGTTTGTACTCGTTGACAATTACTGATGCCAATGGTTGTACCGCCACCAGATCAACCAGCATTGAATCACCCCTTCCACTAGATATCGACAACGAAATTCAACACCTGTCCTCCCAGAATTCGGGTGACGGAGTCATCACCGTGCAGGTGTCCGGAGGTACTGTTCCTTATCGATATGAGTGGTCTACCGGTCATCAAAGTGCTCATATTGAAGGATTGGCTGCCGGAATCTACTTTCTTACGATTAGTGACGCTAATGGCTGCCAAAATATCGACTCTTTCGTAGTAGACGAGATCGTTTGCATCCTGGAGGCAGTCATTGAGACGGATCCAATTTCCTGTGCAGGAAGGGATGATGGCAAGGCCCGGATTAATATTATCGACGGACAGGATCCATACAAAGTGGTGTGGGATCACGACACCAGCCTTCATTTATTATCTGCCAAAAATTTATCCTCCGGATCATACCAGGTCTTCATTGAAGATGCCCTGGGTTGTAAGACGCAGAAAATCTTTACAATTGGTGAATCAGACTCCCTGCGAATCACATTTCAGGCAAGTAACGAAACTGTACCGGGTGCCAGAGACGGTTATATTGCTGCTACCGCTCTGGGAGGTACTCTGCCCTATCGATATGAATGGTCTACAGGTCATGAAAGTCCTCAGATTGAAGGATTAGGTGCTGGCGTCTACTTTCTTACAATCAATGACGGTAATGGCTGCCAAAATATCGACTCTTTCGTTTTAAAAAAGACCGTTTGCATCCTGGAGGCGTTCATTGAAACGGATTCAATTACCTGTTCAAGGAGGGATGATGGTAGGGTCCGGATTGATATTATCAACGGACAACCTCCATTCAAAGTGCTATGGGAGCACGACACCAGCCTTCATTTATTATCTGCCGAAAATTTATCCTCCGGATTATACCAGGTCACGATTGAAGATAACTTTGGTTGCAAGACGGAGATAGACTTTGCAATTGACGAACCGGAGCCACTGCGAATCGAATTTCAGGCACTCAACGAAACTGTACCCGGTGCCAAAGACGGATATATTGATGCTAATGCTCTGGGAGGTACTCTGCCCTATCGATATGAATGGTCTACTGGTCATGAAAGACATGATATTGAAGGATTAGGTGCCGGAGCCTACTTTCTTACGATCAGTGATGCTAATGGTTGTCAAAATATCGACTCTCTAGTTTTAGAAGAGACCGTTTGCAATCTGGAGGCAGTCATTGAGACAGATTCTATTTCCTGTGCAGGACGGGAGGATGGTAGTGCCCGGATTAATATAATTAACGGACAACCTCCATTCAAAGTGCTATGGGAGCACGACACCAGCCTTCATTTATTATCTGCCGAAAATTTATCCTCCGGACAATACCAGGTATCCATTGAAGATGCCTTGGGTTGTAAGACAGAGATAATCTTCACGATTGCTGAACCGGAGTCCCTGCGAATCGCATTTCAGGCACGTAATGAAACTGTGTTGGGTGCTAAAGACGGATATATTGCTGTTACGGCTCTGGGAGGTACTCCTCCTTATTATTTCAGTTGGAATACGGGTCAGAGAGCCGACAGCATCGGTGATCTTAAACCCGGCACCTATATCATTACACTGGAAGACTCCCATGGTTGCCAGGATGTCAGGTCGACCATCATCAATCCGGGCAATTGTGGTTTACAAAGCAATGTCGGAACAAGACCGGTTGTTTGTTATGGTGAAGCCAATGGAATAGCCCGTTTGGATATCACCACTCCGGCATATCCCATAATAACTAAATGGTCACATGACACAACCCTGCAGAGCAATGTTGCCGATATGCTGCCGGCGGGACATTACAGTGTCACGATAACGGACGAGACATTATGTAGCCACATCTGGCCATTTACGGTCACGCAACCGGATTCCCTGAGTATTGATTATGATATAAGTCACCAATCGGTTCCCGGATCAGCCGACGCAGCCATTCAGCTTACCGTTTTTGGTGGTACTCCTGATTATCAGATTCAGTGGAGCAATGGTCTTGAAGGAGACTTCATTCAGAATCTCATGCCTGGCACTTATTATTTGACCGTTGAGGATAAAAACGGTTGTATTCTTGACGATTCGATTGTTGTCTTCTCTGCCGAAGTTTGTCAACTGACAATCGAAGCCAATGTCAAACATTCCGGATGTAATCAGGACAATGGAAGTATTGACATTCAGACCTTCAATGACCGGGGCAGGTTACGTCATGACTGGTCGATACCTGGACAGGGATCGATCAGCTCAGTGGAAAATTTAGCTCCTGGCACCTATTGGGTGGAAGTCAGTGATGATTACTGTAAAGTGCGGGACACTTTCAGTGTACAAGTGAACGAGATTCGCTCGGTATCATATAACTTAAAACAATCACTTTGTGACAAAGGAGAGACAGAGCTGGAAATCGGTTCTGTGACGGGTGGGCAAGGGCCCTATCAGTACTTTCTTGACAGTCAATTGTTTGATCAAACAGGGAAGCCAAATTTAGAACCGGGGATACATCTGCTGATGATCCAGGACAATCAGGGATGTGAATACGAGGAAGCATTTTCCGTATCACCGGCAGATTTCATCACCGTCATGTCGGATACCGTACTAAAGCGTGGAGAACAATTGAGCTTAAATGCCTCCATTGCCGGCTATAACGACCAGCTGGTGTACCACTGGAGGTCCCGGCAGGGTGTGCTTTGCGAACAATGCAAAGAGGTTGAGATCAATCCCGTCGAATCAGGTATTTATCTCTTTGAGGTGATCGATGCAGATGGCTGCAATTTTAGTGCTCAGGTAAGGGTGACGGTGAGTGAACAGGATCTGATCTATATACCCAATGCCTTTACACCTAACGATGATGGAAATAACGACGGATTTCAGATATATGATGGACTCCAGCTTGTAGAGGAAATTCTGTTGCTGGAGATCTTCGATCGGCGAGGTGTCAAAGTGTTTTCAGCAAACAATTTTAAGAGCAATGAAGAGGTTAAAGACTTCTCGGGAATAATGTCAGAGGCGATCGCACCGCAGATCTATATGTATATCATGAAGGTCCGATTTAGGCAGGGTTATGATCAGGTGATCAAAGGAGATTTTGTTATATTGCGTTAAGTCATTGTTAATTACTTTTCTTCCTGTCTTCACATTAGCTGTCGCGAAGAAGCATGTCACTTCGTAATAATTATCTTTTAAATTGAAAATAAAATCACCCATCCGGGTGAGGCCAGGATTTGCAGGTCGACTTATTTTTGCGGTATCATAATTCATAAATTAAATAGCAACCACAAAAAATCATGAGAAATTTTTTCACTTTAATTTTAGCGCTGATGTTGGGAATCTCGGTTCCCTCAGGTTTACAAGCCGAAGTATACAACGATGACTGGACCTGTTATACGTCCAACAACTACAAAGGCAGCAAGAAAATGATGCAGCCAGGAGAATACGATAATTGTTCTAATTGGAATTATTATTCATGGAAATCCAATGGTTGTATTAAATTTTACTACTACTATAAGGATGGGAAAAAAGGAGATAAAGTATTATGTGGTGATGTACAGGATCTCAAGAATGAAATGAGGAAATGGGGTAATCTTAAATATGGCTATCAGGGGGGATGGAAAAACGTCTATAAGGCCGTATTTTATTATGAGGGTGGCAATAACCAAACGGCAGGTAATAATAATAATAATGGTAACTATAATGATATCTTAAAGCAAGGTCATTGTGTTGCATGGAAGGGTAGCAATTATGCTGAGGATTACACGGGATACCAGCCAGGTAAAAAATACTATCCAAAGAATCTCAAATACAAATTTTGGAGCCTCCATTGTCCCGACAATTATGAAGTCTATTGGGTTTATAAGTCTAAGAGTGGTAAGAATGAAGAATATACCTGTGACGGAAAAATTTCTGACCTCAAATCTCACTTCTATAAATGGAATGTTCAGAATAAAAACAATGCCTGGGATTACGTTCAGTATTTTGAAATTCGAAAAAAGGGAATGGGTGGAAACAACCAAACAGCAGGGAACAATAATGGCAACTATAATGATATCCTGAAGAAAGGTCACTTTGTTGCATGGAAGGGCAGCAACTATGCTGAGGATTACACGGGCTACCAGCCGGGTAAAAAATACTACCCAAAAGATCTTAAATACAAATTTTGGAGCCTCCATTGTCCCGATGGTTATGAAGTCTATTGGGTTTACAAGTCCAAGAACGGCAAGAATGAAGAATATACCTGTTGTGGAAAAATTTCTGACCTCAAATCTCACTTCTATAAATGGAATGTTCAGAATAAAAACAATGCCTGGGATTACGTTCAATACTTTGAAATCCGCAAAAAAGGAATGGGTGGCAATAATTATGGCAAAGACGAAGCTTATAAAGATAAGGACTGGTATAATAAGTACAAAACCGGAGGTTATATCGTATTCACTCAGTACCAGTATTTTGATGGTAAATATGCTGCTAAAGCGCCCGGTGACTATAACGATAAAAAATTGGGTTTCTACCCTCGGTCCATTTTCATTCCTAACTACTCTATTTACCTGGTTTTGGAATACAAAGGCAAAGATGGTAAAACCAAAAGTACTACACTGAAAGAGAGTGTAGCAGATCTCGGTAAACTACTTTATGATTATGGCGTGCATAAAGATTATGATAAAGATCCCTATAAAGCGATTACCCGGCTGGCGGTAATCAGGCAGTAGAAATTCAGATTTCTTTCACCACAAAGGAGCCTCTATTCGAGAGCTCCTTTTTTTGTGTCCGGCAATCTGCAGGTAATTCGGTAACTTTAAAAGAAAATCATCGGATCATGAGAATATTGCTTGTCTGTTGTATTTTATTATCCATTGGTGCCTGTCAATCCAGGTCAGATAAAAAAGCAACCACCGGTGAGGTTTCGACACCTCAATCAACTTTTGGAAGTATCGAAAGACTACAACCCGAACTCGATGAACTTATTCCTCCCACATCAGCCATTGAAGTACTTTCAGAAGGTTATGAATGGACGGAAGGACCGGTCTGGGTGCCTTCTGAAAACATGTTGTTATTTAGTGATATTCCACCCAATTCGATTTTCAAATGGAAGGAAGGAGAGGGAGCAAGCTTGTTTCTTAAACCTGCCGGATATACAGGTGAAATAGAGCGCGTAGGTGAGCCCGGATCAAATGGATTAGTGCTGGACGGTCAGGGAAGATTGGTGCTATGTCAGCATGGTGATCGAAGGATGGCTCGCCTGGTCAGTGATTTAAAGAATCCGGAGCCAAAGTATGAAACAATTGTCAGCCATTATCAGGGCAAAAGGTTTAATAGTCCAAATGATGCTGTTTATAGCCGATCGGGTGATCTCTACTTTACCGATCCTCCGTATGGACTGGAAGGCAATGTTAATGATCCGGCTAAAGAAATTCCTTTTCAGGGGGTCTATCGACTCAAAGCAGGAGCAAGTGAAGCAGAATTATTACTGGATTCTCTCACCCGACCGAATGGCATCGCCCTCTCTCCCAATGAAAATAAGCTCTATATCGCTAACAGTGATCAGCAGAAAGCCCTTTGGATGGAATATACTCTTCAAGGAGATCAGCTTATTGATGGCAAAGTTTTTTATGATGCGACTTCCCTGGTCGGTACCGAAAAAGGTCTCCCTGACGGGCTTAAGATCCATAGCTCCGGTGCAGTCTTTGCTACCGGTCCGGGAGGAGTCTGGATTTTTAATAGCGAGGGCAAGGTTCTTGGAAAGATTCGGACAGGTGAAGCTACTGCCAACTGTGCTTTTGATGACCAGGAAAACTATCTGTACATCACAGCAGATATGTATTTATTGAGAGTCCGTACACAGGGATAATGGACCTGTCTATTAAATAATTTATTGATCCTGGCCCGCAATGTTTACCATCGAAAAATAATTATTGCAGGTATTATTACCTGAAAAAATACTTGTTCATTTTTCGGTTGATCATATGGCCCCAGTAATGCAATTTGCAGATCAAATTTAAAACTTTGATTAAAATGCAAGCTCTCTTACCGAAAATCGATGTGATGTATCAGGCACTGGTTCAAAAGGACAGCTCCTATGAAGGTATCTTTTATGTAGGAGTAAAGACTACCGGCATTTTCTGCCGTCCTACCTGTACCGCACGAAAACCTAAAAAATTTAATACAGAATATTTTAGCAGTACAAAACAAGCACTGGATTCTGGTTATCGGGCCTGCAAGATCTGCCAACCTATGCAAAGTCCAGGTGCTAGTGAGGAATGGGTAAAAAACCTTCTCCTGGAAATGCACGATTCACCGACACATAAACTCAAAGACTATGATTTGCGCAGGAGAAATCTTGATCCTGTGAAGGTACGGCGATGGTTTCTAAAGCACCATGGTATGACGTTTCATGCTTATCAACGTTTCGTTCGTCTTAATCATGCCTTTGGCAGATTGCAGGAAGGTGATAAAATTACCACCACGGCTTATGATTCCGGTTATGAGTCTTTAAGTGGATTTACCAGCGCTTTTAAAAAGACATTAGGATTTTCTCCCAGTAAAAGCGAACAGCAACAAATCATCACAGTTACAAGAATAAACACACCACTGGGACCTCTTATGGCTGGTGCGGTCGACCAGGGTATCTGCCTGTTGGAATTTACCGACCGGCGTATGCTGGAGACTCAGATCAGGAAATTAAAGAATTATTTTAAAGCTGAATTTGTTCCAGGTATCAATGATCATCTCAAATCCCTGATCCACCAACTCAGCGAATATTTTGAGGGTAGGCAGAAGTCCTTTCATCTGCCTTTGGTTTTACCCGGTACAGAATTTCAAAAAAAAGTCTGGAGCCAATTAATGGAGATCCCTTTGGGCACAACCCGTTCTTATGCGGAACAGGCCCGGTTATGTGGTAACCCCGGGGCAGTGCGGGCAGTAGCCAAAGCAAATGGTGACAACCGAATTGCGATTATTATACCTTGTCATCGCGTCATCGGCACCGATGGATCAATGACTGGGTATGGGGGTGGTATTTGGAGAAAGAAGTGGTTACTACAACATGAGCTTCGGATGGCGAATAGTTAAAAAAGGTTAAAAAGTACTGATTGAGACCGAATTCCAAATAAAATCGGGAAAAATCAAACTAGTCATACGGGTCATGCGTTAAATCAGCGAAATAAAAATATAACGTATGAAATTTTTAGCCATAGTCATTGCCAGTTTGTTAATCATACCTTCCGGATATGCCCAAAAATTAGGGGACCTGGTAAACAAAGCTAAAAAAGCAATTTCCGGAGAAGGCCTGTCTGATGATGATATGGGTATGGGTCTTAAGGAAGCGCTGAACATTGGCACGAGTGAAGCTGTCGATTTCCTGTCAGCTGAAGACGGGTTCTATAAATCGGTATATAAAATTGCTTTGCCCGAAGAAGCCCAGCAAATTGTGAGCAAAATCTCTCAACTACCCGGATTTGGTGATTTTGAGACCAAATTGATTGAACGTATGAATCGTGCCGCTGAGCTCGCAGCAGCTAAAGCTAAACCAATATTTCTCTCAGCAATCAAGGGCTTGACTTTTAAGGATGTGACTAATATTTTAATGGGTGAAAAAGATGCCGCTACACGATACCTTGAGCGTACCACTCAACAACAACTATATGATGAATTCAGACCGGTGATTGCTGCTGCTCTTGATGAGGTTAATGCCCGCAGTCTCTGGAAAGATGGAGTGACGGCATACAATAAAATTCCATTAGTCAAAAAGACCAATCCAGATTTAGATGACCACGTAACCAACCGGGCATTGTTTGGTGCATTTAGCCTGATTGAGAAAAAAGAAGAAGGCATTCGAACAGACGTAAGCCAGCGATCCTCTGATTTGCTTCGAAAAGTATTTGCCAAGCAGGACAATTCGTAGCCTTCGTATAGTCCCTGATTGCGGATGTAGCATCCTTCAATTTGCTCATGTTATTTTGGCACGAACAATTGCTGCCTTGGCGTTATTATTGCTGAACTGCAAATAGAGGAACAAAACCGTACTAACCGGAAACTCTCAAAAAAGGATTTTCAATGATTCGAGATATTACACTGAGTTTTTTTCTTATCCTTTCACCATTTATCCTTTCATCTCAGGAGGAGGCCATGAGAGTTGAGCGGGCATCGGCAATCAACCCTGATGCTCCTGTTTATAATATTCATGTTGATCAGAATGGTGAGAAATGGGTGAGTAATTCAGAGGGCCTTTGGCAGGTGCACGCGGCGGATCTTGCCTCACCTGTCATTCTGGGAAGTGCAGAGGAGTCTCTTTTACAATTCCCCAATGGAAATAAAGACCTGAGATGGCTAAAAGGTAAGGTCAACGAAGAACTGGGTGGTATCATCACCGGATCAAACAAGATCAGTGCGGCTTTTTATAATGAGATTCAAGACCACCTCTGGATCGGAACTTCGGAGTCGGGAGTATTCTTATTCCGTACCCAACCACAGTTGAAAGTTATCAAAGAAATTCATAAACGGATGCCCAAGCTACGTTCAAATAAGATCAATATGATCTATGTAGATGGCAACGACGATCGTCATTTCATGGGTACTGACGAAGGCGTGATTGTGGGTCGGGATGGAAACTGGGGTCTCGAGGAACGGTATTTCCAGTTTCAGGCAGTAGCTAACCGGGGTAAAGAAGTTTGGTTACTCGCCGAAGACCTGATCTGGGTGATCAACGAAAAAGAAGAATGGAGAAGTCTGGAAGTTGATCCGGAATATATACGCGGGGTGATTAAGGACATTGCTTTTGACCGGGAAGGTAAGTTATGGATCGCCTCCGAATACCTAACTGTCTTTCATGTAGACAGTAACAGGTACAGGGTTTTCGATGGTGCTGACTATTTTACGAGCAGTGATGTAAATTGTCTGGCAGTTGATCCGGAGGGTGCGGTATGGGTAGGAACTCAGGATAAAGGTTTATATGTGATCGAAAAAGAATCCGCGATGACCGTTACCTGTCTGGTCGACAATCAACTTTCCTGCGATCCCCTGGTCAATGATGCCTCATTGATTGTTAAAATCAATGGTGGCCAACCACCCTATACCTATCAATGGGATCAGGGACTATCTGGTGAAAATCCGAAAAATCTGACGGTTGGTACGTATACCGTTACCGTCACCGACAGCAAGGGCCAATCAAAACCGGCAGAAGGAGTCATTCCCGATTCCCGGCTTAAGCTCACTGTAGTACAGAACCGACCACATGATGAAGAAAAAAGAGGCGGAGCTACGGCAACCGTTGAAGGAGGAAAACCAAAATATACATTTTTGTGGGACAATGGTGAGAATGGTCCGACTGCTGAACGATTGGAGGCAGGAACTCACCAGGTAACCGTCACCGATGTCAATGGCTGCAAAGCTGAAGCCTCGGTAGAAATCACCCGTGATGCTGCCATTTTAGCCGCTGGCATCGAAAGAGTTGGAGTGGACAAATGTGCCCAAAGTGAAGTGCATGCACTGCAGTTAAAGATTAATGGAGGAATCGAACCCTATTCGGTTGCCTGGAGTGATCCGGCAATTAATGGAACGGAAGCCAGCGATCTAAAACCAGGTACTTACTTTGCCACTATTACTGATGCTGCAAAAAATACGACCCAGGCTTCCATTAATCTGGATAAGATTGAATTAATGAAGGCCGATGCCTCCCAACGGAAAGCGGCTGACCCCGATGGAACGAAAGGATCTGCAATGGTCGATGTAAGCGGTCATACCGGAAGGTTGAAATATCAATGGGATAATGGCGAATCTAGTGCACAGGCACAAGACCTTTCTCCAGGCATGCACAGTGTCACAGTAACCGATCAAAATGGCTGCAGTACTACCGCTATGGTCGAAATTGCTCAGGAAGCCGCTCCTTTGGTGGCCACCATTGTACGTGTAGGAGACGACATTTGTGCCCAAAGTACCGTCCACAGTATTGAATTGAATATCAGTGGTGGTATGGAACCATACACGATAGCCTGGAGTGATCCGGTTATCAGTGGCACCACCGCTTCTGATCTTCAACCCGGAGTCTACACGGGTACTGTCACAGATGATGCTGGCAATACGGTACAAAGTACTATCAATCTTAGCGAAATAGTCTTGATGCAAGCAACTGCATCACAACTAAAAGCAGCCGATCTGGACGGAAGCGGAGGATCCGCTATGGTGGAAGTAACCGGTAGTACCGGCAGACTGAAATATCAGTGGGACAATGGCGAATCAAAGGCAAGGGCTCAGGAGCTGACAGCGGGAACTCATAGTGTCACCGTGACAGATCAAAATGGATGTACTACAAATGCCACCGTTGAAATCACCCGGGAAATCGCCGATCTGGCAGTGTCCATTGAAGCGATCTCAAAAAGCAAATGTGCCGGTGATGGTCAAAATAGTATACGGGCCAATGTCGGTGGGGGAATAGGGCCATATAGCTATCAGTGGAATGATCAAAATTTACAGGGTGAATCTGTAACACAATTGGCAGGTGGAGTCTATTCTTTGACCGTCACAGACAGCCGGGGTGAATCAGCTACTGCATCCGTAAATATTGAAACCATTAAAGCACTTGAGATTGAGACTTCAGTGCATGCCGATGCGACAGCCAACAATAGTGATGGTCGGGCCTCAGTGAGGGCTACAGGAGGTACTGGTGACTATTCGTACTCCTGGAGTAATGGAGAGAAAACCCGGGAAGCTAATTTGCTGGCACCTGGCAACCATACGGTCACAGTGACTGATCAGGCGGGGTGTACTTCGACAGCCGAGGTGCAAATCAATGAAAACATTTCGGAAATGTCGGTGGTCCTTAACCTGACCCAAACCCTAAAATGTAAGGATGACAACGATGCTACAGTAGAAACATTGGTAAGAGGAGGTAAAAGCCCTTTTGCTTTTACCTGGAGTGACACCTCTCTACAGGGTGAAAAAGCAA
Organism: Saprospiraceae bacterium; assembly: GCA_041748995.1. Taxonomy (GTDB): domain Bacteria; phylum Bacteroidota; class Bacteroidia; order Chitinophagales; family Saprospiraceae; genus JABDMH01. Next base: position 25,578 of record JBGTCB010000415.1, read on the forward strand.
CGGGACTGGGAGCCGGAACATATGCGATCACGGTATCGGATGCTGCTGGAAATATCGCCACTGCCAGTGTGGATTTAATTGAACCCGAGCCTTTGACGGCAGAAGTAATAGAAGAACGAGGGGTCACTGACCAGGCAAGTAAGGATGGTTGGGCACAGGTTAAAGCCACAGGTGGGACTGGAGCGTACACGTATTTGTGGGACAATGGACAAACGAGTGATAAAGCAGTGAACCTGGCGTTAGGTGAACATCAGGTAACTGTAACCGATGGTAATGGGTGTGAGGTTATGGTGCTTGTTGAGACAAAAGAAAAGATTCTGCCACAGTTGTCTCTCAGCAAATTAAGGAGTGGAGAGGTTGTACAGATGCAAATGCTACAGTTTGATGCGGATAGTACGAATCTCAACCAAACTGCAGAACCTATTCTTGACGAGGTCTATGAATTCCTCAAAGACAACCCCGGTGTTGTCATTCGCATTGAAGGACATACAAACAATGTACCTCCAGATGAATTTTGTGACAAACTTTCTACAGCACGGGCAAAATCCGTTGCCGAATACATCGTGCAACGAGGTGTTGCTGGAGAAAGAGTCTATTATCGGGGTTATGGTAAACGACAACCCATCTATTCAAATCTTACACCGGAAGGCCGGAGGAAAAACCAGCGGGTAGAAATCAAGATTCTCAATATTGGAGAAGATGGCTAACCGATAAGACTCCACTACACCTCAAACCTTCTTCTACTCCAGGGTCGATCTTCGACTCCAGACTTCGTACATAGCATCTCCCCGGCTGCTTTTGCCCGAATGATGCCAGGCACCTTCCTCCAACTGGAAGTCAAAGGGTAATGAAGCGCCTACCCTGGTGTTATCGCGGGAGAAAAAGTCTATATTTTCAGTATACTTTCCATCTACAGTAGTATAAGTACCACCTCCGGTGCCGGAGAATTCCTTCGTTTCTGTGTTATAGGCAATCCATTGAAACCTGGTTCCTGAAAGAATCTTCATGGTTTTTCTTGGGCCCATCTGCCGGGTTTGCAGCTCACCGTTACCACCCTGTTTTCGTCCGGTCATTAACCAGGCATCGAATAACGCACCCGGAGTACCATCGTCTATACGAGTCCAGGTATTCCCATCGGCGATCATTTTATCACCGGTCACCATCAGGTCAATCTCTCCTCCGCTTCCTACATTTGAAACATCCCGGGAATCAAATTCAATAGTAACACTTACCTGATTACCGCCTAGTTTCTTCCAGCTGCCACCAAAGGTCCCGACAAACAATTCCGGTTTAAAGTAGGAAACTGAAAAATAATCATCCGTGATAATCGAGACGACTTTTGTTTCGCCTTCCATGCGTTGCCAGGCACCGGTAATGCCAGGTTGCGAATAAACCCAGGAAGAGAACAAACTGAAAAATAGCACGGAAAGATTTCTAAATAATGGATTCATAATCTGAATAGTTTATGTTTCGAAGATCGTATTTCTTTTCTAAAATTTCCATTCCGGATTTACTAGACAGTTATTTTTCCCCAAACTCCTCCCAAACTTTTATAGTCGGGAAAATGTTCTATATTTGCCATCCCTAAAGAAAGTTATTGGGGATATCCGCTTTTTGAACGGAATTAGGACGTCAGTCTGAAATATCATCAATTCGAGGAAGTAAGATACATCGCGGAGTGGAGCAGTTGGTAGCTCGTCGGGCTCATAACCCGAAGGTCGTAGGTTCAAGTCCTGCCTCCGCTACTTAGAAAGGTCAGTACATGTGCTGACCTTTTTTTATTTTCCTGAGATAATTTCTCAGAGGATGTTCCCTTAGGCAGTCTGTGCTAAATCGTCGAATACGCGTCTTTGAGACTGATGATTTTTTCATTAATCATTGCTTCATTTGCCTTTGCCACACAGATCCCAGAAGTCTTACCATTTTCGTAATTGGACAGGGGCATTTTGTTATCCCGGATGCAGTTTGTAAAATTTGCAAGCGCTTTGCCCGTAGGCTCAGCATCATCCTCAGGTCTGTCACCGGCCAGAATAGGCATCGGTTTGCCAGCTTCCCAGACTTTAACCGTCGCACCGGAGACTCCATCTACCTCACCTGGTTTTTTCGCACCATGGATCCATGCGGGCTCGACAAACAAGAATGCCTCATGCCCTTGTTCACCGGTTACCTGTACAGTGGCATTCTTTCCATAAAAAAGCATCTGATATCCCATATGAGCATTGGTAGTCAAACAGGTATAGGAGGCCTGAATTCCATTTGGGTATTTGAATACACTATGCACATGGTCAAAAGTCTCTCTTCCATCTTTCCAGTAATCGATGCCACCATACCCTGATACAGATTCGGGTAGATCTTCCAAGATCCAATTGACAATATCAATCTGGTGAGAGGACAGTTCAGCCATCAATCCACCGGAATACTCCCGGTACATGCGCCAGTTTACCAAGCGTTCCATTTTAATGTCATCAACCGATCTGCGCCAATTTCCATTTCGATTCCAGTAACATTCAATGTGGCTCAAAGCACCAAAGTCCTCACTATCAATGATACCCTTGATATTATTGTAGAGTGGATTATAACGATGTTGATAACCTACCTGAAACACCCGCTGAGAATTTTTCACAATAGTGCCCAGTTTGATCGATTCTTTAGTAGTAAAACACATCGTTTTCTCACAGTAGACATGTTTGCCTGCTTCCAAAGCAGCTTTACTCATTTCATAATGTAAATAAAGTGGTGATGCAATGATAACCGCATCAATGTCTTTGTTTTCTAATAACTTAGTATACTCCGAATAACCTTTGCACCCGGGTGCAGCTAATGTGATTGCCTGGTCCAGGCGATCGGAGATGACATCACAACAGGCTACAACGGCCGCATCCGGTATTTCCCGTAGAAGTTTTATCAGCCATGTACCCCGGCTTCCGGTACCTATAACACCCAGGTTAATTCGATTGCTTGCCTGGTTAAAGACATGAACAAAAGATGTGGCTGGAAGCAGCGATGTCATTAATACTTTTCCAGAGTTTTCAAGAAATTTCCTTCTTTTCAATGACATATCTTATCAGATGCTATTAATGATTTTACAAGAATACTTTCGTTTTTCAGCTCTTTTGCTGATAATCCTTAGTTACGTAAATGTTTTTCCTCATGATGTCCGGGTGATGATCCAGGTGAGTCTACTATAATAGAGTAAGAAAGCTTACTGAGCCCGCGGGGACGTCCGAACCTTTGCATAGTTGACAGAGTTAAGCCAATAAGTATCAAACTATCAACTATACTATGAATCTGATAAAGAAATTGAAGAACAGGAGTACCGCAAAAGTACTGCTTATGGCTGGACTACTTCTTTCCACTGCCTTGCTTGAGACTTCATGCAACTCCTCTAAACGAACGAAAGGAGCGATGATTGGTGCTGCCGCGGGTGCCGCAGCGGGTGCTGCACTGGGTAAAAACAATAGGGCCGTAGCGATGGTCCTTGGTGCTGGTATTGGCGGTGTAGCAGGAGGTTTGATTGGCCAATATATGGATAAGCAGGCAGAAGAGATCCAGCAGGATCTCGAAGGTGCTAAAGTAGAACGAATAGGTGAGGGTATTGTCGTGACCTTTGATTCGGGACTTTTGTTTGACTTTGATTCTTATGCGCTGCGACAAGCCACCCGAAGTAACCTGGATGAGTTGGCTGAAACTCTAAAAAAATACGATAAAACGGAAGTGATCATTTTCGGCCATACCGACAGTTCGGGGAAACCGGAATACAACCTTGACCTATCTGAAAAAAGAGCAGCTGCCGTTGAAAACTATTTGCTGTATAAGGCAGTCCCCGCCAAGCGGCTTCAACCGGAAGGACTAGGCGAATCCGATCCAGTGGCCTCGAATGACAGTGATGCCGGTCGTCAACTGAACCGTCGGGTAGAACTGACCATTGTAGCGGATAAAAAATTGATCCGCGATGCCAAAAAAGGAAAAGTACCTGAGGCGTGATTGGGAAAACATTTTCCTCCACTTCCTTATAAATAATGATATTGATTAATAATGATATTGATGAAAAAGATAATATTTTCTTGTTTGTTCACTTTAGCCGCCTGGCAGCTGGTTTATACTCAAATGGAAAACCGGTTTTCGATAGGTCCAAGGATCGGCGCCAATTTTTCTAATGTAAACTCAGGTGGGACTAAAAGCCTTACAGGTTTAGCCGCCGGGATTACCTCTACCTACAGCATTAATGAAGCATCGGGTCTCACCGTTGACCTCCTTTACTCTGGTGAAGGATATAAGTCCGGCAATCAGGATATAGCACTCAACTACCTGAAAATACCTATTCTGTACAACGTATTTTTTGGAAAATTGGGTGAAGCCTTTCGGCCTAAAGTTTTCCTGGGGATTGCTCCTGGTTTCTTGTTGTCTGCAAATTCCAATGACAACGACATAAAAAATCAGTACAAGTC
>JBGTCB010000416.1:0-3415 GCA_041748995.1 Saprospiraceae bacterium
AATAAAGTCCGATCCATCAAGGTCATTGCCTGAGCAAATAAACTTATATTTGATTGTGACATGGTTTTTTGATTTTTTTCAAACCCTAAGTTAGGGTAAATCTAGCCATGTCACTTTTTATCGTTTTGGACACATGTGAAAACGTACATTACTTGAAACACGACGTTTCGTTAATAACTCATCCACTATTGTCTTTGAGCATGATATCACAAGACATTTATCTGGCTTATTTTCAATTATTTTAAAAAGTTTAATTAAAAATTTTTTTATCACTTTCTTAAAGGGCATATACAGGGATCCAAAAGCACAATAAATTATACCCGAAAATTCATTCTTAAGTTGACTAATAGAATTAAGACTAAGCCTATTATCAATAGCCTGACCTACTGTATTCCTTCTAAATTGAAAACCTACATAGTAGCGACTCTTCAATTTGTCAAAAGGTTGTAGTTCAAATTCCTCAGGGACAAAAACGAGCTCAGGTATATCCTTAATTTTTGTACCAACAAAATCTCTTATCACAATATCTGATAATTCATTTGGAGGATTTATATGATCTCTCAATATCTGCTCATCAGAAAAAGACCAATACTTCAAACTCATCAAGCAGGATCTATTTCTTACTCTCCTATTATATTTATTCCATAGCTGATCAACATGCAAATGGTTTTTGGGTTTTACACCAATGCAAATCGGTGGATTATTGGTTGATCTATTAAGCGAAGCTTTGGAACTTATATAATATATTTTCAAATCACATGTGCCCAAAATTTCTCTAAACAACAGTACGTCACTTGAATAAAGAATATCGATAAATATCACTGACGGTTTAAAAATCAACAATAGGTGTTCCAGACGCCGCTTTCTCTCACGAAAAAGATAATCCGAGGTTCTCAGTAAAAGATCGTACCTGTATGAACCACTATGTTTTTCCAGTGATATTGATGTTTCGAAGCCCAAACCAAATGGCATCACATCCAGATAATACTTTTCGCATCTGTATTGTTCCAATAAAGGTGCAGCGCCTGACTGAGTACATATCATCAACTGGGAGGACCGAATCAAACTCTCAACAAGACCAGCAAAGGCTCTTATATGACTAACGCTGGCATGAAGCACTAGTAAGCTTTTGGGTCTTATCATGTATTATATTTCAAAGTCATTTAATCAATTATCAATCAATTACCAAATACCAAATACCTTAAAATTATATTCTGATACCGGATTTGTCTGCCAATACCAGCAATAATATGTAAGGGTTACCTGAAACATATCTCAAGTATTGGTCAAAATGTCAGCCAATGCACCTTCAAAGTCATTCTTATGGTCAGGAATCGGGCTCCGGCACCAGGTTCTTGAAAATATCCAGGAGAATGACCTATTTCATGCTATAATATATTCTATCTATATCATCTGTTTAGCTAAGTCGATAGAGAATATCCTCATCAATAGTTTCAGGTTGAGTAGTTCTAGTTCGGTTTTCACATCACTGATCAAATAGTGCATCAATCAGATTTCTCTTTATTCTCGTTCGCTGCATCCAGATGGCTATCAAAGCTGATTGCCAAAGAAGTATTTATATGAAAATACGGCCTTGCAATGAACTCTACCTGCTGACCGGTGGTAATGGAGCCATTGGTGAGTATCTGGATGGGAGGGACCCCCCTTACGCATCGGTATCGCACTGATCGGACCCGAGTGTCTCCAACAGAGGGAGCACAGCTTGCTCCGGATTCTATCACCCTTTGGCTATCTCAAAGGCACAACTTGCTTTGGATCCAACGACTCAGACCAACTCTCCCATGGGGTCAATATCCTCCGATTCCAATTTTTTCAACCATGATTCGATTTATTCTGTATCTCCCTCCTCGAAGGGGTCTATATCGGCCGGATTGGTAGCTCATGGTTCTAACTACCTCTCATTCCAACTCAGCAAGTAAGAGGTCAATATGGTCCGGAATATCCAAGTAAGTGCCTCTTTTTGAATATGCTGCCGATGGATAAAATAAAATCACTTCCATAGGTTTTATGAAGGTGAATTCGACAAGTGGATATAGATCGCCACCATTTGTAATTGCCAATCAAATTTAAATCAGAATATTGTTGTATCTCTAACTAAAGTGCTATAATGTCAAATGAAAGGATCTCCTCTGGATCATTGAAGTTATATGGATTTTCTCTGCTTACTAAAATACCTCTTGGAACTGCAAAAATTGACATAAAATCATATGTCTCACTGGGGAAAAGATATTCACCTAAACAATCTCCCTGATAGTCCAAAACCATTATGGACCATCTTGCTCTTTTCTTATCTAGCGATACACTGTTCTGATCCTTATCGGGTTGATCGTGTGCAACAATCCTTAGAATTCTTCTTCGAAAAGGATCGTAAACAAGGTTTACATACGAACCCTTCATATTATAGTGATCTATCATCTTATCCTCGTCATATCCATGCTTCAAAAGATCAAAATAATTATTCAGATATTGACTTTCTACACACTTTATCTCTCTATCTCTACTGGATCCATAAAAATGAATTTCATGAGATCTTTCGAAAAAAGCCATAATTCTATCATCCTCCAAGATAACGTAAGGGCTTAGTAATTCAAAACTCGAATATACATCAGAGATATATGCCTCAGGATATTCTCCAAATAATTCATCTATCTCCTGAGTTCTCAAATTAAATCGAGCAATATATGGAATTTCATACTCTTCCTTAACATATGCTTCACCTGGTCTGTTCATCCATTTGTGTAGGTATAAATAGGCATGGGATAAATCTCTGGTAATATAAAGTCCAGGATTCCCTTTTTGAGGAAAGGAGGCATAATAATAGCCATCTGGCTTGATAGCTCCAGACGAAAGTTTCAAGGGTAGATCAAGATTCCATTTGTCGATAATCTCAGCATTATCATCAACAAGAAACAAGTCCTTCCTTTGATTCGTAAATAGAAAAATGGAGTCACTACTAAATAAGTACCAATCCCAGATCTTTGGAAACCGTTTCGGCCCCTTATAGGGAATATGAATTGTCTTTTTAAGTTTGTTTTCATTAATATCAAATATGTAGATATTACCTGAAGATTCATGATAAGCCCACAACTCTGTGGATTCTGTTGTCTGCAAAATATCTGTTAACCAATAGTTATAAGGTATTCCATTCAGAGGTATACGAACTGAATCAATTACATTCACTTCATAAATAGGGCATTTCCTGCAATTCCTTTCAAAATCGCAGGAAATACCTACTAGCAAAGAAAATATTATTACTAGTGTCTCAGCCACTAAATATTAAGTATATTTGTAATATGTTTAATATTGGGCAAACAAAAAAATCAAAAAATGAGAGGCATACCACCATCTGCAGCTCTACCAGTAAGTGATCTGCAACTTGGCATTTTAGAGAAGG
>JBGTCB010000417.1:0-3199 GCA_041748995.1 Saprospiraceae bacterium
AAGGCTACTACTCTGCTGACTATCAGCACCATATGCCTAACTAACTCTCTGATATCATTGAATTCTTCCATTGTAAACCGCTGTATAAAATCCTACGCTCCGACCTTGGTGTGGGTGCCCACCGTCAAATACTAAGCCGGATTCTCCCCTCAACAAACTTAGGTCATTGGATACCTGCCGCTGATTTATAGATATTTTCTTTTAGAAATCTCCAATTTAATCTTCGAATTTTTACTCTGATTTATGGCTTAATTATTACTTTCTAGAAAAATTAAGTTTAGAGGTCAACTACCAGACCCACTAAAAACAGCAAAGAGCCAAATTTTATCATGAATTTCATTTGATAGCGCATCTGATTTATCTTGTGTAACATAAATTCTAATAACGTTGATCCGATAAAATTAAAATCAAAATGAAAACGCTCTATCACTTTATTTGGATTATACTCCCTGTGGTCATCGGTTGCAATCCTCCATCCGGTGAACCGTTTTCTGCCGGTAAGTGGGTGGATCTGACTCATGCTTTTGACAGGCATACACCCTATTGGCCCACTGCGGAAGGCTTTCAACTGGATACCGTCTTTGCGGGAATTACCGAGGGTGGATATTATTATTCGGCCTATCAATTCCGAGGCGCCGAACATGGAGGAACCCACATTGATGCCCCGGTCCATTTTAGTGAAGGCATGCAAACAGTAGACGAAATTCCGTTGGATAAACTGACCGGACCGGCAATTGTGGTCGATGTAGTAGATTCGGTCAACCAATATATCGACTATCAGATCAGTCAGGCTGACTTCGAGCGCTGGGAAGCTGCGCATGGCAGGATACCGGATGGATCTGTTGTGTTACTACGCACCGGATTTGAAAAATTCTGGCCAGACAGGAAGAAATATCTGGGCACTGACCAGCGTGGACCCTCTGCAGTAGCTCTTCTTCATTTTCCCGGGCTTGATCCTCAGGCCGCCCAATGGTTAGTCGATAACCGGTCTATTAAAGCCATTGGGTTAGATACCCCCAGCATTGACTATGGCCGTTCTTCAGACTTTCAGGCACACCGCATTTTATTTGCTCAAAATATTCCGGCCTTTGAAAATCTGGTCAATCTGGATTCACTACCAGCATCCGGTGCCTACATTGTAGCCTTACCTATGAAAATCAAAGGAGGAAGTGGCGGACCGCTGAGGATTGCTGCTTTTGTGAGGGATTAAAAGTCTTTCGCAATGAATCCTTGCAGCTAATTTCCTTCCATTCATGGAGACAGACTCTGAAGACCATCAGCAAAAAGAAGACCGGTAAATATTTCATATACCGGTCTTCTTTTAATAATTTAATTTCGGTTGAAAGAAGCTTGTAACCATACTGTCATAAGCTCAGGAATAATCTGTTTTATAGGCTTGGATTCTTAATTATTTTCTCAGCATAATTATGTCCTTTATGTAAAATATTCAGATAATAGATCCCCGCAGGCAAGTTTCGCACATCAATATCATCTATTCCATAGGCTGAGTCGAATCTTCTCTCCTGTACAACCTTACCTTGCGCATCAACTATGTAGATATATAGGCGATCATCACTTTCGTCATCTCCTTCATTTCCAGAAGAAAGCAAAATGGGATCGGTATTCATTTGAACCCGCACAAAATCACTTGTTGGATTTGGTGAAACATTCACCGCCAATTTCTGTGGATTGTTCAATTTATATGATGGAGTATAAAAGGTCACCGACCTTGAATAGTTACCACATGTATTCCCTGATCCTACAATGCTGAAACTGATACTCGAACTACCTGGTACGGTCACATATAACTTTTTCAACGAAGAATTATAACTCCAGGTACCGGTTCCACTTAATTTCGATACGGAAATACTGGAAGGATTAGGTAAATAGGATAAATCGACCGTGGCCTGATTATTTGCTACAATTGCCATTGTCGATAACATCATCACCGTTGGATAACCTGACTGTGAAACTGTTCCACCTACAATGCCCGTAATAACATCGTACCTGGTGCTTGATTTATTCGAACATCCGGAAAAATTAGCGGTTACTTTGACCCATTCACTTCCATTATTCAATTTCGTAAAAGAAGCAGAAGTCGACGATGAACTTCCTGAAAGTCCCGGACCTGATGTCCAGGAGTAACTGCTTGCACCAATATTCAAAATAGAATAATTGACATTGGTTCCACAAGGTAAACCGGATGTAGGTTTTAATTCTATACGCCGGTAATACTTCCTATATGATCCATTATAAGACATAGGTACCTCGGTGGGATTATGTCTTACCCTGCAGTTAGGGCCCCATTTCGATTCATATTTACCGGAAACAGTTGATTTAATTGCAGAATGATCACCATTATAGTAGTGTATCTTGGGTCCCAGATCTACGTTGCACACTTCCATATAACTGGCATCTTGCCAATAATTCGCCAGATTAGTACTTCCACCGCCTTTTGTTGAATTGATCCATCTAATCTGTGGATTACCTTCACTCATATGCCAGGCAAAAGCATGACAGTTATATGCATGTGTTGGATCATCCAATACAGTAACATTAGGATGCGCAGCAAGGAGTAATTGTTTTTGTTCATTTTTCTGAGCTTGAGTCCATTCCCCACTGACCAATACCCAAGCCTCAATACTCGTACCATTTGGAGTACTAACATTTGCCATGCTATAGGTCTGTCCAAAGACAGTATTGGAGTAAATTAGAATGGACATTACCAATACACTTAGTAAAAAAGTATCGTTATCGACTACACTTAAATTTTTCATAATTGGTTAGTTGTTTATAAAATTCGAAGCATGTGTTAAAACCGACTGTACAACAAAACCTCCATAGGTTTCACTGGCATCGAGATGACCCGTTTCTACAAAATCATTCAGAATAAGAGATTCATTCATATCCTTTAAAAATGGTAGATATTCATTGTAGAGCATAACTCTTGCACATATCCAGATATCCCATGATATAACAGGTAGTGAGTAATGTTCAAGATAATTCAATTGTATTTCCTGATTAATCAGTGCCTTAGAAACAAGAAGTTTCTGCAGTTCCAGATTCATGTTGTCCAGAATTGCAAAATCGCAGACAAGAACACAAGGTACAAGATGATCGACACTACTTATTAAATCATTATAATCCACCACCTGATATCTTGACAACATTTTGCATCCGGAGTTTCTTCTGCTCACTA
>JBGTCB010000418.1:0-1948 GCA_041748995.1 Saprospiraceae bacterium
ATAATAGCACGGAAAGTACAAAAGCCCAAACCTGTTCCGGAGGATGTTTTAATAGAGGCTAAAATTGCCGAACGTGTGATAAGCGATTTGTCTTCAGTAAATAAACTGGGTGATCAGGTTCCTTTTAACTGTCCCGGTTGCGGTGGTGTTTTATGGAAAGTAGGAAAGGATAGCAACTTACGGTTCCGTTGCCATACCGGGCACGCCTATACGGCAGCTTGTCTTTTAGCGGAACAGATAAACAAGATTGAAGAAACTATGTGGACTGCACTACGGATGTTCGAGGAGCATAAAAATCTTCTGACTGAAATGGCACGAGGGAAAAAAGGGGTGGGTTCTAACTCCGCCCTTGAAAGGTCAAAGATGTCACAGGTTCATATTGATCGGATTAGATCAATTTTGAAGACTGCTGAGAATGTAGTTGGGAGTGATATGCCTACCTGATAAAAACTGCAACCAATATTGTAATGATGCACAACGTCCGGTGGATGTGGTCGGACGACCAAAGGGAGTTTGGCGTCATGCCACAAACAAACCAACCATGATGAAAAGAGCATTATTTCTGAAAATTAAATTCTACAAAATAGCAACCACCTCATTGCTGATCATTTTCCTGTCCTGCAATTCGGATTTGCAGAATTCTAAAAACAGGACGGAATTAAATTTATCAGATCAATTGACAGAATTGATTAAAAACTTCAAGGGCAAGGCACATCTTTATGCTAAAAATCTTACCACAGGGGAAACTATTGATATCAATGGGAATAGTACTCATAAGGCAGCCAGTGAGGCAAAATATTATATTTTGCTGGATTACGCAGAGAAAGTATCAAATAGCACATTAGATCCTGCGACTCGAGTAACATTACGGGAGGAAGATCAAGTACTTGGTTCAGGTATATTACGCTTCGAAGTTTCCGGTAATGAGGTCTCACTATCCTTTCTTGCATACCTGATGATGTCCATTTCAGATAATATGGCTACTAATTTACTACTAAGAGAAGTTGGTGGTCCTAAAGCGGTAGATGCGTTTTTGAAGAAAATTGGCATTGATGATACCACAGTGCATGGAGATGTTTTTAAAGGAGATTGGATTACTACATCACCAAAGTCGTTGGCAACTGCAGCGGAAGTTTTAGCAATGCCTGATAAATTTGGATACCCAAGAGATGCTGTAAATATTGCCAAAAAAATTATGGCTAAACATTATGAAGATAACGGGATGGCCAGATTCTTGCCCTGGAGTCCATTTACCGAAGAAGCTAAAACGATAGAAAGTAACTATAAATATATTCAGATATATGCCGGAATAGAATTATATGGCAAAGCGGGTTTTACCCCTGGGTACCGCGGAGATGTGGCCTATTTCATTACACCGAAAAGTGAGTACGTTATCGGCTTGAAATGTACCAGGGTTGATGATTCAAAACCGTTGAATGCGGCAAACGAAGGTTTTCAATTTTCTGCCGAAATTGGAAAACTCTTTTATGAGTATTGGGGTCAGAAATGAATAGAAGAAAATAAAATGAAATTAAACGAACGCACAACATCCTGATTAGCTCATTGTGGTAGAGGATTACCGAAATTCAGTGCTTTTTGCTACCTGCTTGATTAATTTTGAAGAAAATGGATCCAGGATAGAAATGTTGTAGCTCAATGGATTTATTTAGAATATTGCGTTGGCCTCGTAGAGCCATCAATGAGCTGTTGAACGGCACCTGATCTGTGCCCGGTTTCCATGGAGATATCGTTAAGTGGTGATCGCAGAGCAGGTTTTGGTGACCTGGTCTGAGTTTATTGGAACCAACTTTGAACTTTTTTCATATTTTAAGCAATAATCCAAAATACGATAAAACGAAAACCATTTATGACAAGCCATCGCGTAACACCCATCGTAATAGGCAAAGAGGAGTTCAGGAAAGTAGGGTATCAACTTATAGACGCCATT
>JBGTCB010000419.1:0-3772 GCA_041748995.1 Saprospiraceae bacterium
CCATGGAGAAACCATTGATGCCCGACAAGCCCAGCCTGGTTGGGATCGGGCCGGATTTGATGAGAGTAAATGGAAACCGGTTAAAGAAGTTTACGACCTTTTGGATGATCTGGTGGCCACCTATAATGAGCCCGTGCGAAAACAGGAACAGTTCGAGGTGGTGCAATTATTAACCTCGCCGAAGGGAGAGAAAATTTTGGATTTTGGCCAAAACCTGGTAGGATGGGTCACCGTAAAGGCTGCCGGACAGGTAGGAGATCAGATTGTATTATCCCATTCCGAAGTGCTTGATAAAGACGGTAATTTTTATACAGCCAGTCTCCGAACTGCCAAACAACAAAACACCTATATCCTGAAGGGTGAAGGAGAAGAGACTTTTGAACCCTATTTTACCTGGCAGGGTTTCCGGTATGTCCGGGTGGATGAGCATCCGGGCGAAATCAATCCCCATGATTTCAGGGCAGTAGCTATCTATTCCGACATGCCGCGAACCGGCACATTTACTTCCTCCAACGAATTGATCAATCAGTTGCAACATAATATCGAATGGGGTCAGAAAGGAAATTTTATTGACGTTCCTACAGATTGTCCTCAACGGGATGAGCGGCTGGGATGGACGGGAGATGCCCAGGCTTTTTCACGTACTGCAGCCTTTAACTTTGATGTACACAACTTTTTCAGCAAATGGATGAAAGATGTTGCAGCGGATCAATTGGCTGATGGTAAAGTGCCTTTTGTAATACCGGATGTACTGGGGCCTGATGCGGGAGGTTCTGCGGGATGGGCGGATGCAGCAACGATAATACCCTGGAACATGTACCTGGTTTATGGAGATTCGAAGATCCTGGAGGACCAGTATGAAAGCATGCGGGGCTGGATCAAGTATATGAAGAATAATAGCACCAACAATTTATGGAATAAGGGATTCCATTTTGGAGATTGGTTGTTTTACCGCCCGTTAGACGATAATGATGGCAGGGCAGCAGTCACCGATAAGTATTTGATTGCCCAATGTTTTTTTGCCCATTCGACCCAATTAATGATCAATACCGCCCAGGTACTCGGAAAAGATAAGGATGTCGAATTGTATTCCGAATTATTAAAAGATGTTAAAGATGCTTTTATAAAAGAATACGTAACTCCATCCGGCAGATTGGTATCGGGAACCCAGACCGCTTACGTTTTAACTTTAAATTTCGATATGTTGCCGGAAGAATGGAGACAACAGGCGGCAGACCGTTTAGCGGAAAATATAAGAAGTTATGATAATCATCTCACGACTGGCTTTTTAGGAACACCTTATTTATGTCATGTTTTAAGCCGGTATGGCTACACGGATCTTGCATTTACTTTATTGCTACAGAAGACTTATCCGAGTTGGCTCTATCCGGTCACCATGGGAGCCACGACCATTTGGGAACGATGGGATGGGATTAAACCGGATAGTTCTTTTCAGACTCCGAATATGAATTCATTTAATCATTATGCCTATGGTGCTATCGGAGATTGGATGTATAGGGTTTTGGCAGGGCTGGACAATCAGGAAAACGCTGTAGGATATAAAAAAATTAAAATTCAGCCTCATATCGGTGGTGAATTTACGCATGCAGGAGTAGAGTTTAATTCAGTTTATGGTCAAATAAAAACGGGTTGGAAAATTGTGAATGAACAACTGGAAATTAATGCCCTTGTACCACCAAATACATCAGCTATGATTTATTTACCGGCTGATGCTCTGGAAAATATCCTGGAAAGTGATCAGGTTGTCGGAATGGCTAAAGATATCCGGTATGTTCGAAACGAAGGAGATTATTTCATTTTTGAAGTGGGATCCGGTAGCTATCAATTTTCGATGCCCTGGAAAAAATAGATTTACAGTGTTTCTGAATTGTTGCATTGCTGATACATGATCTCCAAAAGGTATAGCGATAGCTTCTGTATTTAGTAATTAAAGCGGGGTATTCAGTAAAACGGATTATTTTAGAAAGATATAAATCAGACTATCAATGAATTTTTATGGAATTCACAAAACATTTGGTTTATAAAAACAATCAGGAATTATGAAAACAGAAATATTTAACCATGTCGATTATTTATGGGAAGATCAAAAGGCCGCAGAATTGGCGGGTGATGAAATCGGCTTGTTTTTATATCGAAGCAATATTTTAGGCCGCGATTTACGAATTACGAATTTTGGAGGGGGCAACACTTCCTGTAAAACAATCGAGAAAGATCCACTTACCGGTGAAGAAGTTGAAGTCATGTGGATTAAAGGATCCGGAGGTGATCTCGGTACGCTCACCCGCAAAGGTATCGCCGGTCTGTACATGGAGCGTATGCATGACCTGAAGAGGATCTACCGGGGCCTCGACTTTGAGGATGAGATGGTTGATCTGTACCTCCGGTGTCTTTATGACCTTGACAGTAAGGCGCCCTCGATCGATACGGCTTTGCATGGTTTTTTACCCTTTAAACATGTGGATCACCTTCATCCTGATGCAGTCATTGCCATCGCAGCAGCGAGAGACAGCAAGTCCGTAACCAGGGAGATCTGGGGTGATACAATGGGCTGGATTCCATGGCAGCGACCTGGTTTCGATCTGGGTCTGCAACTGGAAAGATGTGTCCAGGAGAACCCGGGTATCCGGGGTATCGTACTGGGTGGACACGGTTTATTTACCTGGGGTGAGACTTCGTACGAAAGTTATCTGAATAGTCTGGAAGTTATAGAAATGGCTTCGCAATATATTGCCGACCGGGAGGGTAAGAGCAAGCCGGTTTTTGGTGGTGTGAAAATGGAGAGTGTTCCTTCGGAGAACCGTAAGAAAATCGCTGCAAAAATTGCCCCGGTCCTTCGTGGTCTATGTTCCAGCCAGCAAAGGATGATCGGTCATTTTACCGACGATGAAAAGGTTTTGCAATTTATCAATTCTAAAGACCTGGAAAGATTAGCTCCCCTTGGAACTTCTTGTCCCGATCATTTTTTGAGAACAAAAATTAAACCTCTCGTATTAAACGCTGACATCAAAGATTTAAAGGACGATAGTATTCTTTTAAAAGATAAATTACAACCTGTTTTTGCAGAGTACCGGGCTGACTACACGGAATATTATCATTCATGTAAAAGGGCTTCGAGCCCGGCAATGCGTGACCCCAATCCGGTCGTAATTCTATGTCCCGGCATCGGTATGTTCACTTTCGCCAAAGACAAGCAAACTGCCAGAGTCGCCAGCGAATTTTATATCAATGCCATTAATGTTATGCGGGGCTCAGAATCGATTACTGAATATACTGCCTTACCAAGACAAGAAGCTTTTGATATCGAATATTGGCTGCTGGAAGAAGCAAAATTGCAACGAATGCCGAAAGAAAAAGCTTTGTCAAGAAAAGTGGTTTTGATTTCCGGAGGTGGAGGGGGCATTGGTAAAGCGATTGGGGATAAGTTGGCGGAGGAAGGGGCTAATGTGGTGCTGACGGATATTAGCGAGGAGCGCTTAATAGAAGCAGTCAATTCGTACAAGAAAGATGTCGCCGGTTATGCTGTTTGCAATGTTACTGACGACGAATCCATCCGGCAGGCTTTTGATGTGGCCTGTCTGCAGTTTGGAGGAGTGGACATCGTGGTACACAGTGCCGGTCTTGCTATTTCAAAATCGTTAGCAGAAACAACCTTGGAAGACTGGAATATCTTACAGGATGTATTGGTAAAGGGCCAGTTTTTATTGGCAAAGGAAGGTGTCGAGGTGTTAAGGAAGCAAGGTATGGGAGGAGA
>JBGTCB010000420.1:0-3260 GCA_041748995.1 Saprospiraceae bacterium
ATAGCAAAAAAGATTAAAGCCAGGATTTTTAATCTGGCACGAGACAAATATCCGGAAGCCCGGATTTTTGGCATTACCACCAGTCTGGCAGTTATGAGAATTAACTCCGCACTCGGATACCACCCGGTCACATTTTCCGAATTGACGAAGGACGAGACTTTCTGGAAAGGATGCAGCAGTTGCAGTAACTATAGCATACTTACCAGCAAAAATTATCAGATGTGCATGTGCACCGGTATGCTGGCCCCTTCAAAGGTCGAAGCCATGAAACTAGATTTATCCAACCGAATAATTCAACCGGAAAAAATGAGCAAACCAATCGTTGTCCTGGCCTATAGTGGTGGCCTCGATACTTCTTATTGTATTAAATACCTCACTGGAGAAAAAGGCCTCGCAGTACATGCCGCATTGGTCGATACCGGTGGTTTTCAACCCGATGAAATCAAGCGCATTGAAGCAATGGCTCTCTCCCTGGGAGCAGAAAAATTCATCTATCTGAATGCTGTCCAGCGATATTATAATTCCTGTATCCGTTACCTCATCTATGGCAACATCCTCCGTAATAACACTTATCCCTTGAGTGTCAGTGCAGAACGTGTTTTCCAGGCCCTGGAAATTGTAGAATATGCCAATAAGATAGGCGCTACCTCGGTGGCTCATGGCAGCACCGGAGCCGGAAATGACCAGGTACGATTTGATCTCGCCTTTCAGGTACTGGGGAAGGATCTTGAAATTATAGCTCCTATTCGTGACATGAAACTCTCCCGCCAACAGGAAGTGGCCTACCTGCAGGAAAGTGGAGTGGAGATCTCCTGGGAAAAAGCTCAATATTCCATCAATCAGGGACTTTGGGGAACAAGTGTCGGCGGCAAGGAAACCCTGACTTCCCATCTGGCATTACCGGAAGAGGCCTATCCCAGCCAACTAAAAAGCGGTATCGAACCGGTCACAATCACACTCTCGTTTAAAAAGGGTGAATTGCGGGCTATTGATGATCAAAATTATAAACCTCTGGCCGCCATCGAAGAGTTGACCAGGATTGCCAGGCAATATGCGATCGGGCGTGACATTCATGTAGGTGATACGATTATCGGGATAAAAGGAAGAGTGGGTTTTGAAGCCGGAGCACCTCTGATCATCATCAAAGCCCATCATCTTTTAGAGAAACACACCCTCACTAAATGGCAATTATATTGGAAAGAACAATTGGCGAACTGGTATGGTATGTTGCTGCATGAAGGTCAATATCTGGAACCTGTAATGCGCAATATCGAAGGATTTTTAGAAGATACCCAAAAGGAAGTGACCGGAGAGGTAAACGTGCGGCTATATCCTTATCGATTTGAGCTCCTGGGTATTAAATCATCAAACGACCTTATGCAGAGCCGTTTTGGTTCTTATGGGGAGGAAAACAAAACCTGGAATTCTGAAGATGCCAAAGGATTTATCAAATTATTAGCGACACCGCTTAAAAATTATTATTCCGTACATAAACCGAAGAAAAATGATTAAAGCGGGAATTGTCGGAGCGGCGGGGTATACCGGCGGAGAATTAATCCGGATTTTAATTAATCACCCGGATGTGGAAATTAGTTTTTGCCAGAGTCAGAGCCAGGCAGGTAAAAATATATCGGATGTGCATTCTGGATTTTATGACCTGGATTATAAATTTTCTTCCGGAATGGAAGATCCTGCCGACGTTCTTTTTTTCTGCATGGGTCATGGAAGGTCAAAAGCTTTGATGCAAGAAAAGGCCTTTGGCAGTGACATTAAAATTGTGGATTTAAGTCATGATTTCCGCATCAAAAATGATCATGACTTTGTCTATGGATTACCTGAATTGCAAAGAGATAAAATTCGCCCAGCCAGTCGGATTGCCAATCCGGGATGTTTTGCTACCAGCATTGAATTGGCCCTGCTTCCCTTTGCCAGGGAAAAGATGCTGAAAAAACCGGTGCATGTTCATGGCATCACCGGCTCTACCGGTGCAGGTCAATCCTTGTCGGAGACCAGTCATTTTTCCTGGCGGAATAACAATATTTCCATTTACAAGGCTTTTGATCATCAACATCTCGCTGAAATTAACCAGACCATAAAGGAACTTGATGAGGATTTTAAAGCACCAATCCATTTTGTACCGTTACGGGGAAACTTTACCAGGGGAATTCTCTCGAGCCTCTATTTTGAACATGATATCGATCAGAAAGCAGTCATCGAGCTGTTTCAAGAGTATTATCATGATCACCCCTTTGTGAAAGTGACCGGTCAGAACCCCGATATAAAAATGGTGATAAACACCAATATATGTTTAATTAATCTCCGGGTACACGACGGTATTGTCCATATTATTTCTGTCATGGATAATTTAATAAAAGGTGCTTCTGGCCAGGCAGTGCAGAACATGAATCTGATGTTTGATCTTCCTGAACAATCCGGATTAAATCTAAAAAGCAGCGTATTTTAATTAACATGAAAACATTTGATGTATATCCTCTTTATCCTGTCAATATCGTCCGTGGCAGTGGTTCTTACGTTTATGATGATCAGGAGAATAAATACCTGGATTTCTACGGAGGTCATGCTGTAATTGCGGTGGGACATGGTCATCCACACTATGTGCAGACCCTTAAAAATCAACTCGACAAAATTGGGTTTTATTCAAATTCAGTCGAAAATAAATTACAGGATCATCTGGCTGAATTATTGGGAACAACCTGTGGATATGAAGATTATGATTTATTTCTGATCAACAGTGGTGCTGAGGCTAATGAAAATGCTTTAAAATTAGCATCTTTTCATACCGGCCGATCCAAAATCATTTCGTTTAAAAAAGGATTTCACGGTCGTACCTCCGCCACCGTCAATATCACCGACAATGCATCCATCATTGCTCCGATCAATCGGGGTTTTCCATGTGAAATTATCGAATTTGGGGATTTACAGGAGGTTGAAAAACAACTTGCTGGTGAAGATGTAGCTGCCATCGTTATTGAAGGGATTCAGGGAATTGGTGGTATTCATCAGCCCTCGGCAGAGTTTTTAATCCAATTGCAGGATTTAGCTAATCATTACAATACAAGTCTGATCTTGGATGAAATTCAATCTGGATATGGCCGAAGCGGACATTTCTTTGCCCATCAGGCTATTCCAGGTCTGAAACCGGATCTGATCACTGTAGCCAAAGGGATGGGTAATGGCTTCCCCCTGGGTGGTGTTTTAATTTCTCCGAAATATCAGGCAAAACATGGTTTATTAGGTAC
>JBGTCB010000421.1:0-2037 GCA_041748995.1 Saprospiraceae bacterium
TCTTTTGCTTGTAGCTTTTTCATTTTATGTTCGCCATCATGTGAAACGAGTGAAGACGAAGCGACTGCAAGAAATCCGGAATGCGTGGGGCAAACCAAAATCTACCGCGTTTAATTTTGATCACATCGAACTCTTCTCCGACATCAGAAAAGAAAGCAGCTTTCATAAACTATCGCAGCAGACGCGTAACGATATTGATTTTCAACAACTCTTTGCATGTATCGATCGCACT
Organism: Saprospiraceae bacterium; assembly: GCA_041748995.1. Lineage (GTDB taxonomy): Bacteria > Bacteroidota > Bacteroidia > Chitinophagales > Saprospiraceae > JABDMH01. The sequence goes on from JBGTCB010000421.1 coordinate 233, forward strand.
TCAAGCAGACCAGGGCAGCAGTACCTGTTTAATAAACTAATACACCCTGTGGATCGGATAGCCGACCTTCAGGAAGTAAGCAACACAGCTGATGAGTTTGCTTCCAATGTAGTTTTGCGAGAACAAATTCAGCAACAACTTTCCCGCCTGGGAAGCAACGATGCTTATTTCATCACGCTACTGCTTCAGGAAAAGCTGCTAGAAAAACCCAAATGGTTTGCCTTTCTATTCATTAGCCTCTTTGCCATGGGTTTGCTTCTGATAATGTCTTTGCAATATCCGGCTTTACTAATTTTGTTAATTGTTCCCATCACCATCAACCACTTCGTTCATTATTGGAATAAGAATAATACGCACCGCTTTTTAAAATCCTTCCCTCAGCTAGGGCTACTTATAAAAGTATGCGGTAATGTTTTGGCACAACACAAGGGAGACTCCGATGACCAAGTAAGAAAAAGCATTGCGGAGTTTAAATTCTTTCAGAAGAAAATAAGATTACTTTCTCTGCCAACAGACAGTGCAATGCGTGACGAACTCAGCCAGATTGCTCTTTATTTTGTGGAGTGGCTAAAGGCGGCATTCCTGATAGAAGTGCTTGCGCTATTCAATATTGTAAAGGAGATAGAAAAAAGACAGCCCTCCATTCTGATTCTCTTTGAATACATCGGCAAGATAGACATGGCTATTTCCATTGCTTCTTTGCGATCGGGGGATCTTAAAACCTGTAAACCTGAATTTAATAAGGCAGGGAAGGAACTATCGGCTGTTGATATGTATCATCCGCTCATCGCAGACTGTGTAAAGAATAGTTTTAATATTCAATCCAAAAGCATGTTGATTACCGGATCAAACATGTCGGGAAAGAGCACATTCCTTCGAACACTTGTGATAAACTCTATTTTAGCACAGACTATTTACACATGCTTTGCGGATGAATTCAACACTCCCATCGTAAAACAATTCTCGTCCATTCGCATAGACGATAGTTTGATTGAAGGAAAAAGCTTCTATTTTGAGGAGGTGAACATTATGGGTTCCTTGATTCAGGAAGTAGAATCAGGAAGCCAAAACCTGTTTGTATTGGATGAAGTATTTAAGGGAACCAATACTATTGAACGAGTTGCCTCTGCGAAGGCCATACTTTCTTATCTCAATCGCAATAATAACATGGTGATAGTCTCTACCCACGATATTGAGTTGGTCAAACTGCTGGAGCACGAATATGACTTATACCATTTTACCGAGGAAATTGAAAATGACCAACTTTACTTTGATCATATCTTGAAGAAGGGACAACTGAAAACAAAAAATGCTATTAGAATTTTACAAATAGCCGGTTACCCAAACGAAGTGATCACAGAAGCTAAAAAGTTAAGTGAGGATATGGATAGAGAGCAATCAAACCACCGTCTGTCCTGACTATCCCGAATAATCAACGTTCCTCATCTTGCATCGTCTCTTGCAGGTGACGATGCAAGGAAATAACAGCTTATTTTTTATACGGGTCTTCATCCCGGATAATCAACGTTACCTTCTCTAATCCCTCCTCATCTTCATACGCATCGGCAACGGTAAGCTCAAACATATTTTGAAAGTAATGCAGGAATAAAATAGTAGCGCGCTCAATCGATTTTACTTCCGTTTCATAATTGGAGTAAGTAAACGATTTCGAGACACCACCCAAATATTCTTCTTTGTGCTGACTTAAACTCCTTCGCCAGTTTTCGTTGGGTATTTGCAATTGATTTGGCACCGCGATTCCCGCAGTGTTTTTTAATATGTTCGTTACCATAAACACATGCCCT
>JBGTCB010000422.1:0-4000 GCA_041748995.1 Saprospiraceae bacterium
AATATTTTGTCGGGTTGAGCTCCTCATTTTTGACATATACCGAAGACCTGATTGTTCAGTATCGTGAGTTAGATCCATCTGCTCACCGGGATATTATTCGGTTTTACGAGGTAAACAAAAGATCTATTCCTCATCTGGAAGTTGATGACTTTATAGAAATCGAGCTTGGTTATACGAATGCACTATTTGAGATTGGCCGATATGAGCCTTTCCTTGCCAGCGCCCGATTCCTGCTTGAATCGCTGATCTTCTACAATGTGAAATATGTCAATGGAGAGGATGTCTATGAGAAACTACTGTTTCGAAAAGCCGCAGCACATTACCACCTCCTGGAATTGACACTTGCGGAAAACGTGCTATGGGAACTTCTGAAGATAAATCCCGAAAACCAAACTGCTTCTTACCTGCTTAAAAGATGTATACTTAGATCCGAACCCTCATACCTGCGAAATACCAAGGCAGTCAGTATATTTCTATTTTTACTTTCGGCCATAGTGATTGGTATTGAATTGTTAGTGGTAAGACCATTTTTCGATCATTATGCCCAACAGGTAGAACTGGTACGGATAAGTATTTTCGTATTTGCACTTGCTCTTCTTATCCTTTCGGATGGCTGGCACAGGTTATCCTCTTTTCATTCTGTTAATAGTGAAATCATTCGATTAAAATCGCGCAAGAAAGCCTTATGAGGTAAGCTATTTTACAGAGATCTACCTACTCACTTCGTTCGTAAGGAACGAGAAATCTTTAATTGGCACGAGAATTGCTTTATTGAGTAATATAATGGAAAAATTAATATTTTATTTTAGACTTCCATAACCCCAGAAGTCAATATTTACGGACCATTCATTACAAAAGTTAATCAAAATAGTAAGGCAAAATGCAAGTCACAACCCGACCCCTTCTACGCCCTTTATATACGCTCATGAAGGAACAATTTCTGATCGTTCCAATCTTTTTTAAGAAACAAATTGAATCGATTATTGCTGCTAAAGCCCCTGGTTATACCTTTGGCTTTTTTTATGGTGAGCAGAGAGAAAATTACCGGATCATTAAGAAGATCTGGCCACTTTCGAATGTAACCACGCTCGAACACCAGATAGTCATCACTGCATCTGATTTTGAGGCAGCAAGAAACCTTGAAAAAGGTAATAACCTTCGACTACTGGGTTGTTTTTATACCTCAGTAAATGGAAGGGCACAAAAAGCCCTGCTTTCCAAAACAGGAATGGATTCATTTTCTTTTGTCGAATTGAAAGAAACCGCTAATCACACTTGTATTTGGAGATCATCAATCAGTTCAAAAAATAATCCCAGACTGATTGACCAAAAAGTTATACTGTAATCCAGTAGGCTTGTTGAAATCTTGACTCGTCCTGATTTTTCTTCCACCTTGTGTTTCCACTTTTGATAATTAACTGTTCTTGCCACTCCTCATTGAAACTCAGCCCTGGGTACCGCATTATTCAGGAAATCATGAATGAGCTTTCAATAAGTACCGATGTAGATCAACCGGTCTCAATATGCTTTCATAAACCTTAAAACTGTCGGCTTCGCATTAGATTAATTAAGGATTTAGGCTAAATTGTACCCTGACAAACAGGCATTTTCCATGGAGAAGGCTGATCTGCCGGTTTTTACTACGGAAGAATTACGACGTTACAGCCGCCATCTTCTTATGGCTGATTTTGGCATGAATGGCCAGGAGAAACTGAAGAAGAGCAAAGTTCTGGTAATCGGAGCGGGTGGATTGGGTAGCCCGGTGCTATTATATTTGGCAGCTGCAGGAGTGGGTTGTCTCGGTATTGTGGATGGAGATAAAATTGATGAAACCAACTTACAACGACAAATTTTATATGACACATCGGTAATCAACCAACCCAAAGCCAGACAGGCAGCTGAGCGACTTAAGGCTTTGAATCCTCATATAAACATTAGGGTGCATGATCTGTGGCTTAACTCTACCAATGCACTTGAAGTTATATCGGAGTACGATCTCGTGATTGATGGAACCGATAATTTTCCATCCAGATACCTGATCAATGATGCCTGTATAATTCTTGGTAAACCTCTGGTCTATGGATCAATCTTTCAATTTGAAGGGCAGGTTTCCGTGTTTAATCTATGCGATGCTCAGGGTGAACCCGGTCCAAATTATCGGGATCTGTTTCCCGAACCACCTCCACCGGGTTTGGTCCCCAGTTGTGCCGAAGGTGGTGTATTAGGTGTTTTACCTGGAATCATAGGCAGTATGCAGGCAAATGAAGCCATTAAGATACTGGCTGGTATTGGCACTACACTTAGTGGAAGGCTATTTGTCTTTGATGCTTTAAATTTTGAAAGTGTCACTTTAAAGATTTCTAAAAACCCAGCGGTTAGTCCAGTCACACGTTTGATCGATTACGATCAGTTCTGTGGAGTAAATCAGAGCAGTTTACCCCAACACAGAGAAATCAGCGTCAGTCAGTTGGCGCTACTAATGGACTCGGATAATAGCTTTCAGTTGATCGATGTGAGGCAACCTCACGAACATGAATTGGCTGATATTGGTGGACTAAAATTACCCCTTGGGGAGATCGAAAGACATACTGGCAAAATCGCACTCGACCGTAAAGTGATTCTCTATTGCCGGAGTGGAAAACGAAGTAGTGACGCCATTACGAGACTGATGAAAGTCTATCCTTTTGATAATCTTTACAATTTGTCAGGAGGTATCCTGGCCTATATCGAAAAAATAGATCCTTCAATGAACAGTTATTAATGCAGAATAACCGGATATTTTTTCATCGGATTAAATTGACGGTTCCTGTTCTTTTGTCAAAGGTGCCATCCGGCTGCTGAAAAGTGATTAGATAGAAAAAGACCCCTGTATTCAGCAAACTTCCATTTTGTGAACCATCCCAACCGTGATCAGGAGTGTTTGATTCAAAGACTTTTCCGCCCCAGCGGTTAAAAATCTGCATCCGAAAGTTGCTGATATTTCCAGCCAACACAAATTGGGGTGCAAAAACCGAATTAAAACCGGTCGGGGTAAAAGCATTGGGTATGTAGAGTCCGATCTGTTGTTCGATACAGGCGATATTTGATCTTGCCACAAGGGTGTCACCACCAGCACTATTGGTATGTATTGTCTTAATAACATAACAAACTGCGCCACTTTCCGGATTGGGCAGCACATCTGTATAGGATAGTACACCGGTTGTCTGGGTAGATATCAGGGTTTCACTGCCATCAGTTTCTATACGGCATAGCTGATACTCGCTGAAATTCCGGCTGCTGGACCGAAATTGAGACCATTCTAAATTATTTTCCCCGGGCATGTTTGATGAGCTTCGAAGTAAGACAGTTGATATTGAACCGGACAATGTTTCGGTGCCACACGCATCCTCTGCTTCGAGTTGGTAGGTATACATCGATTGGGAGGTCGATGCGGTTTGATCCATATTCAGATTCTGATCAGCAGCGGGGACTTCATTGCTCAGATCCAGAATTGGGTTGAAAGCACTACCTCCTTCCCTTCGGTTAATGAGTAATTCACTCAGATCGGCGTTTGAATTAAAGTACCACACCAAATCAACTCCTCCCGAGTTGTTGACGCTGACATTCCTCAACTCCAGCTCATCCAGGGGACTTAATACGTCACTTACCACACATACTTCATTGCTTAAGGATCGTACATTACGACCTATCTCCTTCGAGACAATAGCAAGACAGTACTCCCTCTCGTCATCGATGCCGGTGATATAGGCAAGCGTATCTGCCACCTGAACCTGATGTTCAAATGTCAGAGGATTACCATCGAGACCTAACCAGATCTGGACACTCTCGGTGCCGTTTTGCCAAATCCCGTAATTATTCCAGTTCAATTCAATGTATTGATCACAAAAATTAACTTTGGTCGTAAGATATACGGTTTGATGTGGCATGTCAAAGAAACCTGTATTCCCACATTGATCCATGGCCAGGACATAATACAACTCGGGTTTGGTGCCGGCAGATG
>JBGTCB010000423.1:0-1971 GCA_041748995.1 Saprospiraceae bacterium
AATATTTTGGTAACATGTGAAAAAGTATAGCAATCTTACATCAATATTTTTAGCGCTTCCGGTCTGAATTCAACAGGGATTTCGAATCGACAAGTCAGAAAATGTTTTAAATATTGGTAGATCGACATAACTTACGTGATCTTCAATAAATCAACAGATCATATATGCAACAGAAATATTTTATTAAAAATATGGTTTGCCCAAGATGTATCCAATCTGTCAGTCAGATATTGGAAGAACTTGGTCAGGATATCATGGATATTACCCTGGGTAGTGTCATATTGGGAAAAGAGCTGGACAGTGAACAAAAAGAAGTATTTAGTGAACGGCTAACGGGTATCGGTCTGGAATTGATGGATGACCGCACTACCCGGTTGATCAACAAAATTAAGTCGATCATCATTGATGAAATACATTATCAGAATAACTCCGCTTCGCACAACCTCTCTAATATCCTGACGGATAACTTACACTATGACTATTCGTACCTGAGTCGACTATTTTCTGCAGTGGAAGGAAGAACGATTGAAAAATTTGTATTGGCCCAAAAAATTGAAAAAGTCAAAGAATTGCTTACTTATAATGAATTAACCCTTTCAGAAATTGCTTTTCAAATGAACTATAGCAGTATGGCGCACCTCTCCGCTCAGTTTAAAAAAGTAACCGGAATGTCACCATCCGTCTTTAAAAAAATGCATGAACAAACCCGGAAATCCCTCGATGCCCTATAATTGTAAAAAGAAGATCTATAGTACAGACTGCCCGGTCATCGGGAGAATCATGATCAAAATTGTGTAAGTAATGCTCCAAATTTTATAAGTATCCCTCACTATACAGTTTGTATCTTTAGGTGATTTAAATAAAGGATGTCGTATTTGAGCAAAACATATCGCTTTATTTCATTAAGCCTTGCCGGCCTGATGCTGGTAACCTCCGTGGGTTATGCCATCGATATGCATTTCTGTCAGGGGAATCTGAAATCCTATAGTTTCTTTGGAAAAGCGAAAAATTGTCATGAAGGTGAAAAAGTTAATGTAACCTGCCTCCATCATCAAAAAATATCGTCAAATTCAGAGGAAGCACGTCTCCTGAAGAAGGATTGCTGCAGCAACAAAACCCTGCATTTTCAACTTCAGCAAAATCAGATAAATCAAAATTCAGACGTCCTGATCAGTCAACCGATCCAGTCGTTTGTATTGCCAGGTCGCATTCCTTTGTGGCAAGCAATCAATCCGGATCAAGTCAGATCTGCCTTTGAACACTACAAACCTCCATCGATCACCAGGGAAATAATCGTCCTGATTCAATCCTACCTGTTATAGCGCTTATCTTTTGAATACCAGATCATGATCCCGATGTTTCCATGTATCTGAAACTGGTCTTTCCACGCCTTTAAATGGGTTTAAAATCAATTTTTGATCCCATTTTCGGACGATCAATTCAAAAGATAACGCAACATGCTGGCAAGTGTTATTCGATTCTTTTTAGTAAATAAATTTGTGACTTTGCTCATCCTGGTCATGTTCATTGGCTGGGGGATTGCAACCGCACCATTTGGCTGGAACACCTTTCTTCCTTCCGACCCGGTGCCGGTTGATGCGATCCCTGATCTGGGTGAAAATCAGCAGATAGTTTTTGCCGACTGGATGGGAAGATCTCCTCAAGATGTGGAGGACCAAATTACTTATCCCCTTACGACTTTCCTATTGGGAATTCCCGGTGTAAAATCGATACGTAGTACATCGATGTTCGGATTTGCAAGCATCTATGTCATTTTTGATGAAAACACCGAGTTTTACTGGTCCCGTTCAAGAATCCTTGAAAAACTAAACTCGCTGCCTTCAAACCTGCTTCCTCCTGGTGTCCAGCCGGCATTGGGACCGGATGCCACCGCTTTGGGTCAGGTCTTTTGGTACACCATAGAAGGTCGCGATCCGGAGGGCAATGTCACCGGAGGCTGGGATTTATTTG
>JBGTCB010000424.1:0-2681 GCA_041748995.1 Saprospiraceae bacterium
CAATATTTATTAAAATGATTCAATTTGCAAAACCAAAACGAAAATAGTCCAAGAATTAGGGGGTTAAACCACCCGGAGCGGGAGTTTAATCGAACACTTGAAGGTATTGTCAAAACTATATCTCTAGATCGATGCCGTTAAACTGTTGGTTGAAGTGCATAAGTTTTTTGGGAAATAAATCAGTTTTCTCAAGTCCAGCTACCTGGTGGCAGACGGCAGTCCTGGTTGATACCAATAATTGGCAGTATTAAGGTCAGGATCGAAGGCATATTGGTCGTATGGCCCAGGATTTTATACTGTCTTGTAGTCTAGCCTAAGTAAATGCAATCAAAATCTTGATTTGGACAATGATCTTCAAATATAGGAGAGGAATGCACCGCCTTGAGCAGATGACAATCAATATTCAATGGAATGGATGTTATTAAGAAGCAAGACCTCTTTAATTACGTATTTCCAGGGAGTTGGTTTAAGTTCCAGAAGGGCTATCGAACTATTTTTATCAACCCTTTGTTGGCTCATAACTTACACAAATTCAAAGGATTAGATGTTTCTGGAAGTAACGGAAGAAAGCACTTTTTTAACTGAAAGTTCCATAAGTACCCGGAGCGATACCATAATCGAACTTTTACAAACCTTTAGATTACTAACAAAAGCTAGATGAAGCATAAGCATTCTCTTGCCAAGGTTCGATTTTGCGCTTGGAATCCCCAGCCCCATCAGCAGCATCAACTATAACTAATAATCAAGAAATTACAATTATAGATAAAGCTGTAGGTTCGATCACCTAAACAGGGAACGCCTGAATCACATCTCCACTTATTGACCAAAATGAACAATACTAACGATCATTAGCTTACTACAGGCCATATTGAAAAAATTAAGCTACGCGATGATGCCAGTCTTCCGGGACCAGACACGACACGGGGACTGGCACCGATTTCGGTGGATGAAATGCCATAATTTGGCTATTTTTTACTTGGCACTTCAATGTGGGATTTGTGACTGATATAAATTGATACACTTATTAAAGCATCAGAATTGGCAACCAAAACGCGACGGTCGGGAATTTATGGCCTCCTAATTATCAGGGAGGACTTTAGTTGACAGTCAACGTAGACGAGAGATCGAAGCATCTTAGAAGCAAATAAGTTGAAAGTGTCCGAGGATCTATTTTTAGATCCGTTCAATTAATCCATAAACAGTTCCTATATTGTTTTCCCATCCTTTAAGAATCTATGCTGATACTAAGAGATGAAAATGGACCTGGAGGTAACCGGTACCTCAGCGCTTATATAAATGGAGGCGGTGACCTAATCTTTGAAGGCCGTGACCTTGGAAAAGGTGTAGATGATATATTCGGTTATGCAGAATACGAATGGTATCAAACCATTAGAAAAGAACATCTCGAAAAACTCTGTCAGGCTTTGGGAAATACCACAGAACTCCTCGCCATGATCAAACAAAAGTTCCACGGTGAGGGAAGCTCCCAAATCAGTAGCTTTTTACAAGAACATGACATTCCGGTAGAGTTTTGGAGTCGTGTAGGAGATTAGAGATTCAATCTCGACTTTCTCAACCTTTGAGATAGCTATATTGGATAATAAAACAGTATTATTACAATATGCGCATCCATCAAATAAAGTACCCAATCTTCTTAGGGCACCTCTATTAACCTCGTTCATGGTAAAAACAATTTTCTTGAAAATTTATTTAATAATTGACTTCGCCATACTTCGTTGATCGTCAGTCAGATAGCTACGGCTATATTCCTTCCTCCGGCCTTGCCTGGCTTGCATCTTATTAAATTTTTACTCATTCAAAGGTAAATAGAGGTGCCCCTTAATTATCATAAGTGCTGAATTCCTGTACCTACCAATAGTGAGTTCCTCAGTAATGATTTTTGCTTTCATTTTTCATCTATTTCAACTTCTTGGCTTCTTTTATTATCTATATTACGATCAGGAAAGAAGACAGCATTATTTTTAAATTCACTTCTTAGTAATTAATGAAGGACTTACCGACCTGGGCAGTAATGAATGCCACCCCTTCCGACAGGGTGGCTGCAAAAAGGGCTTATGAAGGCGGAATCGCTAAAATCGTGTTTCGGGACTTCGCATCCCTGCGGAAATGGATGAAAGGCAAAGGTTGGAAAAGACCTTGGTTTTCCTTACGTGAATCCTTTATTAAGCAATTATTTGACAACGATGAAAACTACCGGTTGGTGCTCCGGGAACACATTCTAGAAATATTGATTCCCAAGAAGAACGCGGTAATCTCTGAGCAAGAGCTTAAACACCTTGATGAATCCTATGACACAAGATCTTGGTCCTATGTCGTTGAAGCATTACGAGAAATCAGGCGGGCAGTTGAAGCGGGTGTAGTCATAGAGGTTGACGGGAAGACATTAAAATCATGGAATGAATGGTATACCTGGGCACATGGGAGATATCATCTGTTGGAAGAGGGTTCTGACAAATGGATTGGCGACGATCGTGAGAGATAACCCAGATGATAAAAAGATATTTTTCTTTGAGGATTGAACACATTACCTACACCATTAGTAAATCGCTTGCAATGCCACTTGCTGAGGTCGGTGATATTTCTTTCCCGCCTTTAGATATTCAAATTTATCTTCATCAATTCTAAACAAAGTAGGTATCGTTTTTACCTTATCTATTATC
>JBGTCB010000425.1:0-3167 GCA_041748995.1 Saprospiraceae bacterium
GGCAGATCAATTGAATCTTTCGATCAATGATATCGACAAATTAACCGGTCCGGCTTTGGCCCGACCAAAAACCGGAACTTTCCGGCTGGGAGATCTCGTCGGTTTAGACACCGCGGCAAAGGTAACCACCGGTATCATGGAAAATTGCCCTGACGATGATCAGGTTCAAAAACTCAGATTGCCGGATTTTTTTCAGTTTCTGATAGAAAATAAATTTTTTGGAAATAAGTCTGGTCAGGGATTCTATAAGGCTACTGAGGAAAAAGATGAATCCGGAAAACGAATCATTCTCTCCCTGAATCTAAAGACCCAGGAATACGAAACCCCGAAATCATCCGATTTAGCCAGTCTGTCTCTTTCTAAACAGATAGAGCATACTGAAAAACGGATTCGGGCGCTGTTCAATCATGAAGATGAAGGTGGTCAGCTTGTCAGGTCTTCTCTATCCAGTCTATTCGCCTATTCCTCAAAACGCATTCCTGAGATATGTGACGGATTGCATAATATAGACACTGCCATGAAGGCAGGTTTTGCCTGGACCTACGGTCCTTTCGAATATTGGGATATTATTGGCATCAGAGAAGGGATCGAGGCTGCTGAAAACGATGGAGAAAAGGTAGCCGAATGGGTTAAGACCATGCTCGACCGTGGTTTTAGTTCTTTCTACAGGATAGACCAGGGAATCCGTCAATACTACGATCTTAAAGCTGAGGATTATTTACCCGTGCCGGGGACCATCGGTTTAGTGAACCTTAACAATATCCGTAATCAGCCCCCGGTTTATAAGAATGATGAGGTAATACTTCATGATATTCAGGACGGAGTGTTATGCCTTGAATTTACAAGCAAGATGAACGCTATCGGCGAGGGCATTTTGACCGGAATCAATGAATCGATTGCCATTGCAGAAGAAGGGCCCTGGAAAGGCCTGGTTATCGGCAACGAGGCAAAGAACTTCTCCGTGGGTGCAAATCTGATGATGATTGGGATGCTGGCATTCCAACAGGAATACGAACAACTCAATATGGCTGTTAAGCTCTTCCAGGATACGACCATGCGCTGTCGTTACTCCAAAATACCAGTAGTAGCTGCTACTCAGGGATATGTATTTGGGGGAGGTTGCGAAACCATTATGCATTGCGATAGTGCTATTTGTGCTGCCGAGTCCTATATTGGTCTTGTCGAAGTTGGCGTGGGTCTTTTACCCGGTGGGGGTGGTACCAAGGAGTTTGCTGTTCGGACTTCGGACACTTTCAGGGAAGGTGATGTTAAAATTCCGACTTTGATCGAGCGGTTTAAAACCATTGCCCTGGCAAGTGTGGCAACTTCTGCCGATGAAGCTTTTGATTTTGGTTATCTCGAGGCAAAAGATCAGGTAGTGATGAATGTCAACCGTAACATCAGCGAAGCCAAAAACAAAGTGTTGGAGTTGGCACTTAATTATATAGCTCCTTCACCCAGAACGGATATACATGTGTTGGGAAGATCGGGTTTGGGGGCTCTTTATGCGGCTGCCAGTGCCTTACATCTGGGTCGATATGCCAGTGATCATGACATTCTAATTGCGCGAAAAATAGCCTGGGTACTCTGCGGCGGGGATCTTAGCAGTGAACAAAAAGTGTCGGAACAATATTTACTGGACGTCGAAAGAGAAGCATTTCTGAGTCTTTGTGGTGAACAAAAAACACTGGAGAGAATTCAACATATGCTGGAAAACAACAAACCATTGCGTAATTGAATGTGTTTTTAAAGTGAAATATTTATGGAGGCATATATCATCAAAGCATACCGGTCAGCTGTAGGCAAAGCCAATAGAGGTGGATTCCGGTTTTATCGTTCAGATGATCTGGCTATTGATGTCATCAATCATCTTATGCAAGACACACCGGAACTCGACAAAGGCATGGTAGATGACCTTATAGTGGGCTGTGCGAATCCTGAAGGAGAACAAGGTCTACAGATTGGAAGGATGATTAGCGTCAGAGCTTTGGGTGAATCTGTACCTGGTATGACCGTTAATCGTTATTGTGGTTCAGGTCTGGAAACAATCGCCATAGCTGTCGCTAAAATCAGGGCAGGAATGGGGCATTGTTACATTGCCGGAGGTACCGAAAGCATGAGTTTAATTCCGATGACGGGCTACAAGTTGGCACCTAATTATGAGGTCGCCAAAGACACGCCTACGTACCTGGCAGGAATGGGGCTTACTGCTGAAGCCGTAGCCCGGAAATATAAGATCAGCCGGGAAGACCAGGATGTTTTTGCTGTGCGATCGCACCAGAGAGCTGCAGCAGCTATTCAGGAGGGCAAATTCAAAAATGAAATCGTTCCTGTAAAAGTCACGGAGGTGTTTGTAGAAGATGATACGCGAAAAGAAAGGTCATGGACCGTAGATACCGATGAAGGAGTCAGACCTGATACAACCGTTGAAGTACTGGCAAAACTTCGACCGGTTTTTGCTAATGGTGGTTCAGTAACGGCAGGAAATTCATCGCAGACATCTGATGGAGCCGCTTTTGCTTTGGTCATGAGTGAAGACATGGTCAAACAATTGAATTTAAAGCCAATTGCCCGTTTGATGTCATGTAGTGTTGGTGGTGTAGATCCACTATATATGGGTATAGGTCCCTGCGTTGCCATACCAAAAGCCCTAAAGAATGCTGGACTTCAACAACAGGATATCGAACAGATTGAATTGAATGAAGCTTTTGCTGCACAGGCACTGGCTGTGATTAAAACCTTGAATCTGGAACCAGAACGTGTCAATGTAAATGGGGGAGCAATCGCTCTCGGACATCCTCTGGGTTGCACAGGTGCCAAGTTAACGACGCAATTGATCAATGAAATGGAAAGGCGCGATCAAAAATATGGGATGGTTACTGCATGTATTGGTGGAGGACAGGGAATCGCCGGAATCTTTGAAAGATTATCATGATTCCACATGGGTAAAAAGACCTTAGTATTGGGAGCATCACCTAATCCAGCCAGATATTCATATGCGGCTATAACGAGTCTGGTACAAGCCGGGCATCAAACAGTGGCTGTTGGACTGCGGAAAGGTGTGGTTGCAGGTATAGATATTCAACTCGGAGAGCCTCAGATTGACAATGTCGATACAGTCACACTATATGTAGGAGCAGACCGTCAACCTGTCCTATATGACTATA
>JBGTCB010000426.1:0-5646 GCA_041748995.1 Saprospiraceae bacterium
TATTTGGAGTAAAAGCACAATTTTAAAACAATGATTATGAAAAATATAAAGAAAATCCTGGTGCTTCTGGCTGTGGTTTTCACAACCCAGTCTTGCGAAGACTTTCTTACCGAAGAACTGGTGTCTGATGTATCCGCATCATCTTACTATACTACTGCCCAGGGATTCGAAGACGCAGTCAATGCCACCTATTGGTGGAACAAGCCATTCTTCGGTCCGGAAAGGGGCTTCTCTATGTCGATATTTGGAACTGATTTGCATACTGAAGGAGCTGATGGCAGTCACAAGACTTTTAACCGGTATGATGGAGGATTGAATCCACAGCAAGGATTTGTACGGGATGCCTGGCGTGATTTCTATAAGGGAGTCAACCAGGCCAATGCAGTGATCAATCGCTCTGAAGGCCTGGCGATTTCTGAAGAACTGAAAACTGCGCGAATTGCGGAAGTCCGTTTTTTACGGGCTTTGTTCTATTTCATGTTAACCTCGCACTATGGAGACGTTCATCTCACTTTAGAAGAAACGGAAGGAGTTGAAATCGAAGCGAATCGCACCTCGATATCCGAGGTTTATAAACAGGCCATCATCCCGGATCTGGAATTTGCCATTGCCAACCTTCCCGAGAGCCAGAGTGATTTCGGCAGAGCAACCAAACCAGCCGCTGAATTCCTGTTGGGGAAGGTACTGTTAAGAAGAGGATGGAAATCCTATGCCGAATCGGGAGACTTTACCAGAGCTGAATCTCTGTTTAGTAGTGTGATCAACAACTATGGTTTCTCCCTACTACCTGAGTTTTCGGATTTATGGGTCATTGGTAACGAGGAACATCCGGAGATTATCTGGAGTATTCAAAATAGCAAATCTCAGGTAGATGAGGATATCGACCCGGAAGGTCATCGTGGCCACCTTTATTTCCTTTTTGAATATGATGTGAGGCCAGGGATGACCCGTGATATTACTAACGGACGCCCCTGGAAGCGTTTCCGGCCAACGGAATACACACTTGCTCTGTGGGACCGGGATGTGGATTCGCGGTATGATAAATCGTACAAACATGCCTGGCTTGCGAATAATGAATCGAACATACCAAAATGGACAGCGGAAGAAGCTGCTAAAGGATATGGTATTGCCGGTGAGCCAAAATTTGCTCTTGGTGATACAGCCTTATTTATACCTGGCCCACAGCGGGACGATGCCTGGACAGACGAGCGAATCGCTGCATCAAGATATATTGTCTACACAAAACGCAAAGATTATTGCTTCGAATGTGGCCAACATCTTCGCATATTCCCTTCATTAAATAAATTTATTGATGATACCAGACCAGATCGTCAAAAGGTACAGGGACAACGCGATTTTATCCTCATGCGGTTGGCAGATGCTTACCTATTAAGGGCTGAAGCCCGTTTTAAACAAGGTAATCTGCAAGGAGCGGCCGAGGATATCAACCTGATCCGTCGCCGGGGAGCCTGGCCAGGTAAAGAAGCAGAAATGGAGATTACAGCTGCAGATGTTACCCTTGATTTCATCCTGGATGAAAGAGGCCGGGAATTAATCGGTGAAGGACATCGATGGATGGATTTGACACGTACCAATACATTGGTCGAACGGGTGCGTAAATACAATCCGGTGGGAGGACCCAATATCCAGGACTTTCATACGGTAAGGCCTATTCCACAAGCTCAGATTGACCGTACAGTGGGTGGATATCCTCAAAATGCCGGATATAACTAAGAAGTAGTAGCAGATAAAATGTTTGAAAGGCGTCGCTCGTGAGTGGCGCCTTTTTTTTTACTATTTCCATTTTGCACAGATTCCTGCAAGATTTTTAAGCTATTATTCATAAATTGGCTAACATGCCATTAAAATCTAAAAATTTCATGTCCCGACTAATTTTTGGAATCACCCTTGCGATCCTGATCTCTTATAGTACCACCCTTGCACAAGATGATGCACCGTGGATTTCCCTGTTTGATGGCCACAGTTTTGCAGGCTGGAAAAAACTAAATGGTGAGGCCGAGTACAAAATTATTGATGAAGCTATTGTAGGCATCTCACAAAAAGGAACTCCAAATACATTTTTAACGACCGAAAAGGAATATTCCGATTTCATCCTGGAGCTTGAGGTGAAATTAGATTATGATTTGAATTCAGGTATTCAGATCCGGAGCCAAAGCCTTCCCGGGTACCGGGATGGAAGAGTACATGGATACCAGGTGGAGTTAGACCCCTCAGACCGCATGTGGACAGGTGGTATATATGACGAAGCGCGCAGAGGATGGCTCTATCCGATGACAGAGAACAAAAATGGCGAAGCATTTAAGGTGGCTACATGGAATCATATGCGAATCGAAGCAGTCGGAAATTCAATACGTACCTGGGTCAACGGATCACCTTGTGCAAATCTGGTTGATGATTTAACCGCAAAAGGATTTATAGCTTTACAGGTGCATTCCATTCGGGAAGATGAACAAGTCGGTAAAACTATTCAATGGAGAAATATCCGGATCATTACTGATGCACCGGAGAAATATCAGACCCCACCGGATCCATCCGTTCCGGAATATAACTACAGTAGTGGTTTATCAGAACATGAAAAACGAACCGGCTGGAGAATGCTTTGGGATGGGAAAACCAGCGAGGGTTGGCGGGGTGCTAAAGGGGATCATTTTCCTGAGAAAGGATGGTCTATGGAGAATGGCATACTGACTGTACATGAGTCGGGAGGTGGTGAATCCAACCACGGCGGCGATATTGTCACGATAGATCGGTTTTCCAATTTTGAACTAATTCTGGATTTTAAAATAACAGAAGGTGCTAATAGCGGAATTAAATATTTTGTTGATCCGGATTTGAATCAGGGACAAGGCTCTGCGATTGGTCTGGAATATCAAATACTTGATGATGACAAGCACCAGGATGCAAAAGCCGGTGTGGCTGGAAACAGGACCGTTGGTTCCCTCTACGATTTGATACCTGCCGGAAATCTATCGGAAAAGAGTACTGATAATAAAAGATTTTTTAAGTCGGAGTGGAATCGGGCTCGTATTTATGTGCGTGGTGGACATGTTGAGCACTGGTTAAATAATGTGAAAATTGTGGAGTTCGATCGTTGGTCGCAGGCATTCCAGGCACTCGTTCAAAAAAGCAAATATGAAAAATGGCCACAATTTGGACAATCAAAATCAGGTCATATTTTATTACAGGATCACGGAAATACTGTCCAATTTAAAAACATAAAGATTAGAGAATTTTAAAAGGAAAATAATGACAAAAAATAAATCTAGAAGACGTTTTGTTAAAAATGCTGTGGTTGGTACTACCGGTTTATCCCTGGGTTTAAGTGCTAAAAGCTATGGTAATATAATGGGTGCCAATGAGAGGGTCAATTTTGGAGTGATTGGCATAAACAGCCGCGGTGCTGCCCTTATAGATTCCATCTCCGATGTCAAAACTGCTTCCATCTCGGGGATTTGTGATGTTGATAGCAGGGTTGTGCAAAAACATCAGGGAGAAATTGCCAAAAAATCCGGAACCAAACCTACAGCCCATGTTGATTTCCGTAAAATTCTCGATGATAAGAATATTGACGCCATCGCCATCGCCACACCGGATCATTGGCATGCGGTGATGGCCATCATGGGTGCCAAGGCAGGAAAACATGTCTATGTCGAAAAACCCTGCTGTCACAGTCCAATGGAAGGTGAAATTTTAGTCTTAGCCCAGAAGAAATACGACAAGGTTATTCAGATGGGTAACCAACAAAGATCCGGCCCGGCCTCTATACAAGCAATTCAGCATATCCGGGAAGGCCTGATCGGCGATGCATATTTTGGTAAAGCCTGGTATTCAAACAATCGCGGATCGATTGGTATAGGAAAAGAGGTTGCAGTACCGGAATGGTTGGATTGGGAATTATGGCAGGGACCGGCACCAAGGCGAAATTTCAAAGACAACTATGTACACTATCACTGGCATTGGTTTTGGAATTGGGGTACCGGAGAAATCAATAATAATGGAACCCACGAGCTTGATATCTGCCGCTGGGCTTTGGGTGTGGATTATCCTGTAAAGGTGAGTTCAGCCGGTGGTCGTTTCGCCTATAAGGATGATTGGGAATTTTATGACACTCAGGTTGCCAATTATGAATTTGAAGGAGACAAGATGATTACATGGGAAGGAAAGAGCTGCAATAATCATCCGTTCTTTGAACGGGGAAGGGGGGTGACCATTCACGGCACGAAGGGTACCATCCTGATGGATAGAGAAGGATTTATTGCCTATGATCAATCGGGCAAAGTTATTAAGGAAATGAAAGAAGTTACGGATTCCGGCACCATGGATCTCTCAGGGGGTGGAGGACTTACCACCTTACATATGCTTAACTTTTGCAATGGAATCCGAAAAGGTGAGCAACTTACAGCACCGGTTAGTGACGGGTACATCAGTAATCTCCTACCCCACCTTGGTAATATTGCTCAAAAATGTGGCCGGGTCATCGATGTCAACCCGTTAAACGGTCATATCCTGGGAGATGAAGCGGCTTCGTCTATGTGGTCAAGGGACTATGAATATGGCTGGGAACCAACTGTTTAGGTCCTTGCCGTCTGTAATCCAGTCCGATGACATTATCAGGTGAAGAAATCAGGAGTACCCTGGAAAAAGTTCTTCTTGACGTTGGCTTTGACCATGATCTGGCAAAACTCAATGCGCGTATTTTTACAGATTCTACTCTTGATGGTTATCATTCCCATGGCATAAACCGCTTCTCAGAATTTGTAAAAAATGTTAAAAAGGGCATAATTGATCCCAGGGCAAAACCTGTATTGAAGGAGTCTCTGACCACCATCGAACGTTATGACGGGCTAAGGGGAGCAGGGCCATCCAATGCCCATTTCTGCATGGCAAAAGCGATTGAATTATCCAAAAAACATGGACTAGCCAGTACCGCCCTGAGCAATACAAATCATTGGATGAGGGGAGGAAGTTATGGATGGCAGGCTGCCGGAGAAGGTTGTGCTGCTATCTGTTTCACGAATACTATGCCTAATATGCCACCCTGGGGTGGTATGACCAATACTACCGGCAATAATCCATTAATCATTGCTGTTCCTCGCAAGGATGGTCACATAGTTTTGGATATGTCTATGTCGCAGTTTTCCTACGGGAAAATCTATGAGCATCGTCTCAAGGGCAAAAAATTACCCTTTCCCGGTGGTTTCGATGAGGAAGGAAACATGACGGATGATCCGGAAGCAATAATTCAGAGCCGAAGGATTTTACAAACAGGATATTGGAAAGGATCCGGTCTGTCAATGATGCTGGATTTATTGGCTACCATGATCAGTGGTGGTAATTCCACTGCGCAGATCAGCCATTATACTGCGGAAACAGCCTTGTCGCAGGTTTTTCTTTGTATTGATGTTAAACGATTGGGACCGGAATCTGAAATTTTGACGAAAATCAATGAAGTCGTTGACTACTTTACGAGGTCCAAACCTCAACAAGCAGACTCTCCTGTGCGTTATCCTGGTGAAGCAACTTTACAGAGACGTCAGGAACAATTGAAAAATGGCGTTATAATAAGTGATGAGATATGGCAAACGATCGTTCATTTATAAATCTTACGGTCTCCAAAAGTAGAGA
>JBGTCB010000427.1:0-4214 GCA_041748995.1 Saprospiraceae bacterium
GATGCCCTGGGAAAATATTAATAAACCCAGCACTTGATTTAAAAGATGGGTTTTCATTCTATCAGGCTTTTTTCGCACCGGTAAAAAGACGGTTCCAACGAATTCCGTTTTTAATATCTCCAAATTTTGTCGAGAACCAGATAAATAAGGGTTTGCCTACAATGTGGTCTGCCGGTACAAACCCCCATACTCTGGAGTCCTCTGAATTATGGCGGTTATCTCCAATCATCCAATAATAGTCTAACTGAAATGTATAACTGTCAGCTTCTTCACCATTGATGTAGATTTTACCATTTTCCTCTTTGAGATCATTACCCTCATACTTCTGAATAATACGTCGATAAGGGGCAATTGAAGATGGGCTTATCGGTACGGTAGATCCTTTTTTGGGAATATAAATAGGGCCGTAGTTATCTACTGTCCAATTGGCATTGATCTTCTCATCATAGGGAAATAATGGCCTGGGGCCCTGAGGGAGTAATTCTACAGTGACGTTGCCCATAGACCGGAGATTATCCACCTGAGTCTGGTTGAGCATGTAAATATTGTTTCCGGGACTATCTGTAAGATTGACATCCCATTCTCTTAGTTTCCTCACATTTAATGGAGTACCATCCGTTCGTACGATGTATGCAAACTGCATTTGGGTCGGGTTGACTGCTTCCTGACCATTAATGAAGACCTGTCGGTCGACGATACGGATACTATCACCCGGAAGACCTATACAACGTTTAATGTAATGGTCCATTTTATCCATAGGTCTGGTCACGATTTCCTGCCTTATATCTGCAGTTCGGGCTACTCCCTGTCTTTTGATATCATAAACGCTGTAAGTTCGACCCGGAGTGATCACGACACTGTCACCTTCCGGATAATTGAACACAACCGGATCATTATGCTCGATCTTTTCCAGAACAGGTGATCGCCAATATTTTAATGAAGGTTTTTCCAGGTAAGATTCACTGTCAAGTAAAGGCATACGATTGTGCAGGAGGGGCACCATGGCAATCGTCATCGGTGTGCGAATGCCATAGTGAACTTTACTGACACAAAGGAAATCTCCCACCAGAAGAGATCCTTCCATAGAGCTGGTTGGAATTTTGTACATCTCGATAAGGAACATACGGATAAAAGCAGCAGCAAAGACGGCAAAAATGATGGACTCTGTCCACTCTCTGGCTGGACCTTTTTTGAATGGATTCTGCGCTTGAAGTTTCTTTAATTGAGTGGCATTATTGGATTTCCTTGCTGCATCCAACCGGGCTTTATATTCATTCTCTGTTACAAGAATAGGGCCCTGATATTTTTCATCCTGTTTAAATCCCAGATAGAAAAAGGTAAATGGAGTCAGGACAACCGCTATCACAGAGTGCCAAAATTTGTGCCATCCGAAAGACCGCACCAGATCGATAGCCAAAGCGGCAAATATGAAAATATTGACAATGGGAAATAACATCCAGGCTGCATGTGCCGGTTTTCGCCCCACGATTTCTGACCAAACCATGAAGTTAAAGCCTGGCACCAAAGCCTGCCATCCTGGTCTGCCTGCTTTCTCAAACACTTTGTAAAGACTAAGGCTTACAAGAATATATAGGACGAATATGAATACGGAAAAACTCACTTTGTTAGTCAAATTTTAATCGCTGCAAATATAACCCAATTTGCTACAGTTGCCCTGTTAGCATTTTGTTAATGTGTGCCGGGGAGAAGGAGATCATCGACAGGGAGATGATTGGTGACTACCAATGAACCTCTGGAAACAAAAAAGTCCACAGTAAGGATACTGTGGACTTTCTTCAAAATTTTTTAGGCTATATCTGTTATACTAAGGGCACCTCTAAAAACCCCGTGAATTAGTTGAGTTTGAAGGTCGATTTTCCGGCGAGATATCCTTTGTTGTATACCTCAACAGCATAAAGACCCTTTTCCATTTCATTCTCCGATTGCCAACTGAGGCAACTCATGGCATCGGTACCCGTATACATTAATTCTTTTGATTTGGTATAGGCGACTTCATCACCTGATTCCACATTGGTAATCACTCCACTTCCTAAAGACTCGACTTGAATAGTTTCGCCTTTTGGATTAATAATACGAACATGGAATTCTTCATTACCTGGATCGGAAACGGCATTTTCATTGGCTTTAAAACAGATCTTGAGTAGATCGACATTTTTAGCGGCTCCTTTCTTAACTTCCTTTCCACTTCCTTTCAGTTTATAACCCTGAATGTCAATATCAGTTACATTGATGACAGAGGCCCGGGTTACTTTTTGTGAAAGCACATTTCTTTCTTCCGTCAAACCATCTTTCTCCTCCATTAATGCGGCCTTTACAGTCAGCAATTCATCGTTTACCTGTCGTTGCGTGTTTACTTCGCCAGAAAGGATCTCTTTTTCCTGGGTCAATGTCTCATTGGATGCCAGCAGAGCTTGGTTTTCTTCCCTGAGTTTAGTCAATTCAGCCAGGGCACTTCCTGCTTGTTCCTTCAACATCTTGATTTCTTCTCTCGCTGCAGCGAGGTTTCTGCTTGAGGCTATCAGGCCGCTGATCTGGTCTTTCTGTTTCTTCAACTCATCCTTTTGAGTTTCGATCATAGCATTGAGTTCGGTGTTATCACCTCTTAACTCTTCCAGGTCGGCCAACGCTTCATAATACTCTTTTTCCAACTCCGCTTTTACCTGCGAAGCTTCGTCAATTTCCAACCTGTGCTTTTCAATAAGCTTGTCCTGTTGGCTGTTGTTGTGATACAGCCATCCTATGATTCCCAATAGCGCCAGAATGGTAATAGAGGCTACTGCAATCAATTGGGTCTGCGAATTTTTTTGACTCATTTTGATCAATTTTGAAATTAGTTATAAATAAGGCTTTGACAATAAACGTCTACGTCTCTATTTGATTGTAAATTGCCTTAGATTTTTGATTGCCCTACGTAAAGATTTTAGCCTATGTTAGATAGCATACAAATTAATAATGTATTATTTATTGATTTAGAAACTGTTAGCTGTACTTCCAGTTTCGATGAATTGACTCCCCGCTTGCAGGAGCATTGGATGAAAAAAGCCCAGTTTATCGACAGAAGTGTCCAGGAATGCGATTTCACTTCCGGGATGGCGGCCAGAATCTATGAAGAAAGGGCTGCTATATATGCCGAATTTGGAAAAATCGTTTGTATATCAATCGGTTATCTACATCCGAGCACTCGCGAATTGCGCCTAAAGTCATTCTGCCTGGAAGACGAAAAATCTCTTTTGCAACAATTTGTGGATCTTTTGTCCAGGTACTTTTCCAATCCGGAGGAACATTTTATATGTGGTCATAACATTCGTGAATTTGACATACCTTACCTGTGCCGGAGGCTGGTAGTACATGGCATAAGACTCCCGGATATTTTAAGTTTGTCAGGCAAGAAACCCTGGGAAACCGTGCATCTGCTTGATACAATGCAGTTGTGGAAATTCGGTGATTTTAAGAATTACACTTCTTTGGATCTGCTGGCAGCTGTTCTGGATGTAGAAACTCCAAAAGATGACATTGATGGCAGTATGGTCGGCAAAGTTTACTGGAAAGACAAAGACCTCGATAGAATATCCCGGTATTGCGAAAAAGATGTGGTCACCGTAGCTCAGGTGCTGCTGAAAATGAAGGGTGCAGATCTGATCTTACCAGATAAAGTAGTCTCTGTTTGATCCATTTTAGTACAGATGGATGTATGATAGAATCTTATATTTGACTTATGAAACACTTGATTGCTCCTTCCCTGCTGGCTTCTGATTTTACCAATCTTGGAGAGGCTGTGCGACTGGTTAATGAAAGTAAGGCAGACTGGCTGCATATCGACGTGATGGATGGTGTTTTTGTCCCCAATATCTCCTTTGGATTTTCCGTAATCGATCCTATTGCCCCGCTCTCCCAAAAACCACTCGACGTCCATCTGATGATCGTCAATCCTGAAAAGTATATCGAACGCTTTCGCAGTTGCGGGGCTACAGTGATTACAGTACATGCAGAAGCATGTGTGCATCTTCATCAAACGATTCGGCAGATTAAGGAGACGGGTGCCAAAGCGGGGGTAGCAATCAATCCGCACACTCCGGTACAGATCCTTGAAAATGTTCTTGAAGAACTCGATCTCGTGTTGGTTATGTCGGTGAATCCGGGTTTTGGGGGTCAAAAGTTTATCTATCGCACACTGCATAAGATCCGCCAGTTGA
>JBGTCB010000428.1:0-5672 GCA_041748995.1 Saprospiraceae bacterium
TCCCCCAGAGGTACTTTCCATAAAATATCTCCACTGAGTAAATCGATAGCATTGAGAGTTCCCCACGGTGGTGATATGGCGGGAACTCCATAGGGATCAACGAAGAAAGGATTGGAACTGGAGTACCTGGCTTTAGTCCCAATCTTTGCGGTTTCCACACTTTCAACGGAGTCTGATTGGAGGAATACTATCAGATTATTTACTTCATCCCTTCTTAGTTGATTAAAAGCCGGCATAATTCCCCGGCCATTTTTTAACAGATCACGAATTTCCTGGTCATTAATTTTAAGATCAGTCAGTGCCGGATAGGCTGGCATCATTCCTTCCCTTTTAGCCCCATGACAAGTCGTACAATTTTTATTATAGGTCAAAGCACCATGCTGCTCCCGGGTTACCGTAGCGGATTGTTCCGTATCATAAAACAGGTGAAGGGAATTGACCGATGGAGCTTCATTGGCATTAACATACAATGCATTCAATGAAGGATCAAAGGAAGCACCTCCCCATTCGACTCCCCCCTGATGACTAGGGGTGGTGATGGTTCCCTGCCGGGATGGAGGTGTATAAATAAATCCGGTCTCATATTTTTTAAATTGCTCCAGCGCAGATTTCCGGGATTCCGGAGTGACAGTGGTCAGGTCAGATTCTGACAGGGAGAGTCGTACCAGGGGAGGAGGTTTAAGCGGAAATGGCTGGGTCGGCCAGGCCTCTTCACCAGGAATTTTTGAAGCCGGTACCGGCAGCTCTACCACCGGGAATATCGGTTCTCCGGTTTCCCGGTCCAGCACAAAGGTCAGTCCCATCTTTGTGAGTTGTACTACTGCATCCCTGGATTCCCTGCCATTCTTTATGGTGACAAGAATAGGTGCCGGAGGATTGTCAAAGTCCCAAATATCATGATGGACCGTCTGATAATGCCAGATGCGTTTACCCGTAGTGGCATCGAGCGCCAGGACCGTATTCCCAAATAAATTCATACCCTTTCGAAAACCTCCGTAATAATCATTAGCCGGAGATCCGGTCGCAAAGAAAACCCAACCTCTTTCTTCATCCACTGAAAACCCACCCCAGGGATTACTACCTCCATATTTTTCTCCTTCTACCCATTCCCAGGTATCATACCCAAACTCCCCAGGTTTGGGGATGGTATTAAATACCCACTTAAATTCTCCGGTTACCGCATCAAAAGCGCGTACATCACCCGGGGTTGAGTTGTACTCCTCGGGAACCCGGGATGTAACAATGAGAAAATTCTGATAAATAATTCCCGGGGTGGTCACTTCGATGGAGGCTGTTGCAGCCTCGACCTTTAAATTCTCCCTGAGATCTATAAAACCGTCGTCACCAAATGAAGTGATTAATGTTCCTGTTTTGGCATCCAGCGCATATACCCGGTTATTTACAAAGTGAAAAATCCGTTTTCCTTCCGCACCTTCCCAGTAGGTGACACCCCGGCTCCGACCGCGGAACACTTTGTTGTCCTCATTATAGGTTGAAGATTCAAATACCCAGACTTCCTCTCCGGTAGCGGCATTCAACGCAATGGCATTCAGTTTAGGGGTTGTGAAGTACATTAACCCCTCTATGATAATTGGATTCGAATACATGGAGGGACTATTGGGATCACCGGTGTGATATTCCCAAACCGGTTCCAGCCGGTGAACATTGGCAGCATGTATTTGTGCGAGTTCGGAATATTGGGTTGCTTTTTTGTCTCCCCGGTAAATCGACCAATCTGTCAGATTATCAAGCCGGTCTTTTACAACGGATCCTGATTTCCCGGCTGCCTGACCGGATGATGATAGCTCTTTATCTCCTTCTGACCGACAGGACATGATCAGGACAAAGCACAAAAGAATTAGCCGGATTTTACCGGAATTGATAATAATCATCTTTTTCTCTTTGCAATAAGAGTACTGTAAATCGATTGTATACTATTCGCAAATATATTCTTTCCAGGTCTGAGATAATACTTCCTTTTTCAGCATACCGGTATAAACAATGAGCCGGTAACGAACCACCTCAATTTCGCCCTGATTCAAATGCCAGTCACCCAGGATTTGCCGGGACGGGCCCACACCTAATTCACCATCAACACGCCAGGGAACAGGGAATGCATTATTGTCAGGATGGTCAAGGATGGCTATATGGGCCAGATCATCACGACCATCTACCTGAAGGCCAATGTCCGTCCATATGGCTCTTTGTTGTTCCGCTTTTTCATTGCGTTGGTCATTTGCATTGACCACTTCTCCAACCATATCTTTTCGCCACGGCATCCGCAGGAATAATCCTCCGACGTAAAATTTACCAAACACAATATCTGTCTTTGCCTGACCTTTCCATAAAAGATCCATAACATAGGTCCCGTTCTTTTCGGACATAGTCCAATCCTGGGTTTCTGTGAGCACAATCTTTCCGTTTTCATCCAGCAAATCATATTCAGTCTGCCACTTTACTTCAAGTCCTTTTTCTTTGACCACTTTCACCGATACTCTCCGCCAGTGTTCATCCTGCCAGTTCATAAAAAAGTCGCGGCCATTAACCATTTTCAAGCCCCAATATACGCCGGTCTGATGTTTGTGATGGGCTGGCTGGTATTCGGTCAGGATACCTTGGCCATCCGGCGCCATAATTGGATGAATATAGGGCCGGATACCAACCTGTGCATTTTGAGTCAAAATAGGAGAGGAGTTATTATTTTTAAATACAGAAAGAGTTGCATTTTGCTCATCATGGTTCATCCATAGTTCTTGATCATTATTGAAGGAGTTTATTTCGGATGGCTGCAATAAAAAAGTGTCTCCGGAGAAACTGATGGCCATCACGATTTTTAATAGCAGGTATTTCATGGATGCCAAAATTTCAGATGATTTTTCCTTTATTGCTTAATAGACAGAAAGTAATTATTGATTCGGCCAGGTATTTTACATTCGACTATATTTTCAATGCAGTACCTGCCGGGAGAACATTCAGGTGGTCAATTTTTATCAATCGTTTAAGCAAGCCATCCAGATATCCGGTGCTGACAGGACCCCAGCCTTCCGCATCAAGTCCATGAAGGTTAAGGATTAACCAGCCACCCTCACCATTTAAAAATTGATTAACCTCTTGTTCTACATACTCATCACAAAAATCAGGTCCCTGACCCCAGCAACCAAGCCGTAGCGGATCAGGAGAAATGGGGATGCGATTGACCCGGGTGTCTTTCAAAACCAACCAGCCACCGGTGCGCACTGCGCGAACTCTTTGGAGTGCAAATTCCTCTAATTCTGAGGTAGATGCATTGAAGGCAAAATTGTAGACTGCCTCGGAATCAACGTAGCCTTCCAGATGCTGTTCGAAATAGTCCAGGCATTTTGTAATGTTCATTTTTGCCTGGTCCAGAGGTAAATCCGGGAGTCTGAGATGTTCCCAGGTATGAGGCATTATTTCATGCCCGCGGCCCTTGAGATTATTCCAATCATCGAAGTTTCCAAGCAGTTCCGGAAGAATCCATGGACCCACTCCCTTGAAGGTGGGTAGATGCCCGGATGCAATTACATTCATGCAGGCCTTAAGGCCGTATTCTTCATGAATTTCTGCAATTCTGTAGAATGATTTTTTAAATCCGTCATCGAAACTCAACGTGAGCAGGTGGGTCTTCCAGGATTGGGAGAAACTTCCCAAAGCCACGCCTAACCCTGCCAATGCTGCCTTATTTACGAATGTTCTTCGTTTCACATCGATCTGCTTGAAGTCCCAAATTAGAAAAAAAAAGGCTCTTTGTCTTTTAGTTATGCGTTATGAGTTATGAGTGGTTTTAGTGGTTTTTATGTTTTATAGTTATGATAGCAGACCGTATCATTTTGAGCAACGCTTGGGCGCATCAGCCTTTTTATCTTCATAATTCTTCCAGTTCAAAATTTCTGTGTCTTTCCAGCAGCTCAATCCAGTAATGTCACCCCTTTGAGGTGCGACACCGCACTCACCCATAACTCATAACTCACTCTGATCCTCACTGCAAAACCAAAACGCTTTTCTCTCACTGATAACTGATAACTCATAGCTCATTTAGGTGTTTTTACTTTTTGTAGTAATGATAGCAGACCGTATCATTTTGAGCAGCACTTGGGCATCAGCCTTTATATCTTCAAATTCTTCCAGGTTCAAAAATTCTGTTTCTTTCAGCAACTCAAGCCGGTAAATCCTTTCATCACATTCCTTTTGAACATGCTCCCATTTATGGATAAAATCTGCTTTACTTTCCGCATTTTGGGCCTCACGAACCAGAGCACCTATAGCGGTTCCAGACCGTAAAAGCTGCTTACTCAACACAAATTCCTTTTTCGCAGTAACTAAATATTTGTACAGGTTAACCACCCTAACCGCAAAACTAAAACTCTGCCTAATAATAGCCCCTTTTCTCTCACTCATAACTCATAACTCATAACTCATAATTCATAATTCATAACTTCGTAACAAGTATTTTATCAATTCGCTGTCCATCCTTATCAATTACTTCCAGTTCGTAATGATCAATTATGATTCTTTCTCCAATATTTGGTAAAGTCCTGCTCTGATACATTATTAATCCAGCCACGGTGGTAAACTTATCATCAACTGGGTAATCAAGATTTATGGAAAAATATTTTAAGAAATCTAAAACTAAATATTTACCATCCACCAACCAGCTATTCTCATCCCGTTGGGATATTTGATATTCTTCTTCGTCCACGGTATCCGAGTCACCAACCAATGCAACTACTACATCATCCATGGTAACTATTCTCTGGGTACTACCGTATTCATCCACAACAATTCCGTAATGCATTTTTTCTTTTTGAAAGAGTTTTAATACTTCATAAGCGTAAGTATTTTCATTTAGATACAGGGGTTCTTTGATAAATTTATTGAGGTCAAAATCCTTTTCTATATCAGGAGTAAACAGATCCTTCAATAGGACAATTCCCATGACATTATCTATGTCATTGTTCATGCAAACCGGGTACGCTGAATATTTTTCCTGATTTATTATGGTACTGATGGTTTTTCAGGTGTCCTTTATATCAAAGAATACAATATCACTCCGATAGGTAAATAATGTATTTACTTTTCGATCACCCAGCTCAAAAACGCGTTCTACAATCGTATGTTCAATATCCTGGATTTCTCCACCTTCGGCACTTTCTTTAATAATGGATTTAATTTCTTCTTCAGAAACTTTCAGACTCGCCGAATTTCTGATACCGAATATTTTTAATAGAAGATTATTAGAAACAGAAAGTAGCCAGACAAATGGCGAGGTGATTTCAGAAAGAATTTTCATCGGTTTAGCCAGGAAAATCGTAATAGGTTCAGGAAAAGTCATCCCCAACCTCTTTGGAAAAAGTTCGCCCAAAACAATGGATAGATAGGTGACCGATACGACGATGATACCGACTGCAATTTTTCGGCATAGGGATTCAGAAGATCTATGGTTTGTAGCAACTCTGTAACATCATCAGTGAGATTTTTTCCGCTATAGACTCCAAGGAAAATACCGATCAGCGTAATTCCTATTTGAATGGTTGATAGAAATTTTGTCGGATTGTCAAATAATTCCAGAGCTGTTTTTGCACCTGGACTTCCTCTTCTTCTGGCATTATCCAGCCGGAATTTTCTGGAAGAAACCAGGGCTAATTCAGACATTG
>JBGTCB010000429.1:0-4427 GCA_041748995.1 Saprospiraceae bacterium
TTTCGCCAGATTGCAGCATTCCAACGGGTTTGCTCTGGTAAAGGGTGACTTAAGTCAAAGTATAGCCTGGAAACGCATCATTTCAAACGATCCGGAACTGATGATGCCTCCTCCAGAATCCAATCTGATTCTTAGTGCCAAAGAGAAAGCATTGATCGCCAGGTGGATACAGCAGGGCGCCAGCTGGAAAGAACACTGGGCCTTCATCCCCCCTGAAGAAACGGAGTTGCCGCAGGATTTGCCATCCGAATGGGAAAGAAAAAACGAGATCGATTATTTTGTCCAGGCTAAACTTGCTTTGAATCGCCTCTCGCCATCATCCGAAGCAGACAGGGAAAGGCTGATCAGACGATTAAGTTTTGATCTGACGGGTTTGCCCTCCACTTTGGAAGAGATCGATTTTTTTATATCAGATGATTCACCCGCAGCCTATGAAACATTGGTTGATCGATTACTGAGTTCGGATGCGCATGCTGAACGCCTGGCGATGGAATGGCTCGATGTTGCACGCTACGCAGACTCGCATGGAATGCATGCAGATGGGTTACGGATCATGTGGCGATGGCGCGACTGGGTGATCGACGCATTTAAGAAGAATCAACCTTACGATGAGTTTGTCACCTGGCAGATTGCTGGTGATTTAATACCTGATGCCAGAAGAGAACAAAGACTGGCTACGGGGTTTTACCGGAATCAACCACTCAATGCAGAACTCGGTATTGTAAGTGAAGAATATCGCCTGAAATATGTAGCCGATCGAACCAATACTACGGCTACCGCTTTTTTGGGTCTTACTATGGAATGTGCATCATGTCATGATCATAAATTTGATCCGGTTTCGCAAAAGGAGTATTACGAAATGTCGGCCTTTTTCAATAATGTGAAGGAACTTGGCATGATTGGTAACGATCTGAATTTCGGACCTTTACTTTTATTGCCGGATACTCTGACAGAGAAAAAGATTAATGAACTTTCTAATAGCATTGATAAACTCGAAACCCAAAAAAAGATAACCGGACAGAATGTAAAACTCCCTGCAGATTATCCTGAAGAAATTAAATTAAGCGACATTAAATATCCAACACCATTGGGATCTTTTGCATTCGAAACTGTTATTGAGAAAAAAAGCAGAAATGGACGAGTGACCTTGCAGGTCGACGGTAAAGAAAATGTCACAGCTGTAGGTACTCCCGAAATTGTGGAAGGTAAAATTGGAAATGGCATACGAATAGATAGTGATTATGATCAAATTCATTTGAAGGATATTAATCATTTCGATTTATTTGATGCTTTTTCAGCAGGTACATGGTTAAAAACCGAAAGAAAGGGCACCTTTCAATCCATCATGGGTAATATTGGTGATAAAAATAGTGGCTGGCGTGGCTGGCTATTTTTTATCGACACCTTAAACCGGCCGGGTTTACTTTTGGTTCATAATCTTTCGCACAATTCTTTGCATGTTGTAGCGGATGAAGCGATAGGAATTAATGAATGGTCCCATGTATTTTTTACCTATGATGGTTCGACAAACGCTCAAGGCATCAGTCTGTATATTGATGGTGAACCGGTCAATGTCAACGTGTTGAATAACCAGTTATATAAAAATATTTTACCGGTGAGAAGCCGGAATTATCAGCCGGACCCTACCCGTAGTATTCGTATGGGACTGGGTAGTAAGTATTTATTTACCGAAACCGACGATGGTGTATTTTATGGAATTTTTGACGAAGTGAAAATATTTAATCAATATTTAACCCATATGGAGGTGGCTGTTATAGCCAGGCAAAAAATAAATACGGACGAAACAGAAAAAAATCAAAGTGTAGACTTCCTGGATTATTATCTCCACCGAAGAAATCAACCTTTTCAGGAATTAAATAGACAATTAAAACAATTAAGAAGAGAAAAATTTGCACTACTGGATGGTGTCGAAGAGGTGATGGTGATGGAAGAGATGCCTCAACCAAGACCTACCTATTTACTCAATAGAGGTCAGTATGATGATCTGGGAGAAGAAGTAATAATGAATACACCTGCTGCCATTTTGCCATTCTCAGACAAGTATGAGAGAAACAGACTGGGATTAGCCGAATGGCTTTTCTGTGACGATAATCCACTTACAGCAAGGGTTGCCGTAAATCGTTACTGGCAGATGATTTTTGGCAAAGGCATTGTTTCAACTCCTCATGATTTTGGTATCCAAGGTGCCTTACCCACACATCCTGAACTCCTGGATTGGCTTGCTACAAAGTTTAAAAATTCGGGGTGGGACCTGAGGAGACTGCTTAAATTGATGGTCATGTCTGCTACTTACCGGCAGTCATCCGTCATCAGGGAAGAATCGAAAGGTAGTGATCCAAAAAATATTTGGTTGTCATATGGGACAAGTCAACGCTTACAGATTGAAATGATCAGAGACAATGCATTAGCCGCCAGTGGATTGTTATGCCGGCAGATTGGAGGTGAAAGTGTGAAACCATACCAACCATACGGATTATGGAAAGAAAAGAATGAATTTTCCGGATTTCTAATCGAATACGAAAATGGCACTGGTGATGATTTATACCGTCGCAGTATGTACACTTTTATCCGGCGTACTTCGCCACCACCAATTATGACCACTTTTGATTCCCCTGCCCGGGATGTCTGTGCGGTAAAAAGAGAGAGTACAAATACTCCTCTCCAGGCATTAGTTTTGTTGAATGACCCTCAATTTGTCGAATCCGCACGAATATTGGCAGAACGGATACAAAAAGAAGGAGGGCAGGAGACAGTGGAGAGAATCCAACATGCTTTTCGCCTGGTTTGTGGTCGCTTTCCCGATGATTTGGAGTTGAAGCTGCTTTTAGAACAGCATAATTATAGTGTTTTGAAATACGGGAAAGACAATAATGCCCTGCAGGCTCTCTTACAGGTGGGTGAGATGCCGGTAGATGGGAAGCTTAATGTCGTAGAGACGGCGGCCCTAACTATGGTCTGCAATACCATTATGAATTTTGATGAGGCGTATATGAAACGTTAAGTTTTTGCACTCTGGTTCTCCTGATGATTTTGTTTATCTTCCGGTATTTCAATAAAATTCGATAATGGCAAAGACATCCTGGGCTTTACCGCCTTACGCAAAACCTGATATGATTTTTGATGCCATACCCGATGATGAAAGGATTTGGGTTCCTCAGGCTCCGCAGATCTGGTTCAGGCCTTTATATTTAGATACGGTAGGAGGAGGATGGTTTAATCTGCTCCGCGTCCGGCGATCCGGCGTATTGAGCCGCCACCGGCATCCTGCTCCGGTCTACGGTTATGTCATCAAAGGTCACTGGCATTATCTTGAACATGATTTTATAGCCGCACCCGGTAAGTTTTTGTTCGAACCTCCCGGTGAAACACATACTTTGGTTGTTGATAGTGATGATGAGATGATCACGATGTTTAACGTCAACGGAGCGATGATCTATGTCGACGAAGATGGTAAACCAATCGGCTACGAAGATGTCTTTACGAAGATCGAAATGTGTATGAAGCATTATGAATCGGTAGGTCTGGGAAAAGAGTTTGTCGAGCAATTCCTCCGGTAGTTGATGAGCATTTTAAGCAAGTTTTCTCTATTGGGAAGAAAAGCATTGGTCACAGGAGCTGCCCGGGGCCTGGGTCAGGCTATTGCGATTGGATTAGCCGAAGCCGGAGCAGATTTAATATTGCTGGACCGGGATTCGGTTGAGGCTACTAAAATTGAAGTCGAAAAATGCGGTAGGAGATGCCATAGTATTGTTGTTAATCTGCTTGAAGTAAAACAAAAGGAAGCGGAAACTCTCTTATTACAAGGGATCGGTGCCTATGGGCAGCTGGATATATTAGTTAATAATGCCGGGATAATACGTCGTATTCCTACGGTTGACTACTCAGAAGCTGACTGGCAACAGGTGATTGATGTCAATCTTAGTAGTGCTTTCTATCTTTCTCAGGCAGCTGGTCGATATTTTATCGATCAGGGTAAGAGTGGAAAAATAATTAACCTTGCTTCGATGCTTTCTTTTCAGGGTGGTTATATGGTACCTTCCTACACGGCAACAAAAAGTGCTCTGGCAGGATTAACCCGCGCGCTGGCTAATGAATGGGCTCAGTATGGTATCAATGTCAACGCGATTGCCCCCGGTTATTTCGAGACGGATGTCACGGCTGGTATACGGGCAGATGTCAAGCGAAATCAGGCAGTTCTCGACAGGATTCCTGCCGGAAGGTATGGGGATCCGGAAGAATTGAAAGGGACGGCCGTCTTTCTTGCATCAGATGCTTCCAATTATCTTCATGGTGCCATCATTCCTGTTGATGGTGGCTGGTTGGCCAGATAAAAGGAGTCTTGATTTCAACAGCTCCTGGAACTCTGATTTACCCTGAAACCCATAATATCCAGGGAGTTGCTAATA
>JBGTCB010000430.1:0-2070 GCA_041748995.1 Saprospiraceae bacterium
GATCTGATGAAATACCTACACTATAGGAAAGACTAATGGATAGAATTAGAACCATCATAGTCGTAAGTTTTATGATTTGGACAGCATTGTCAGATGCTCAATCCTATTTTTTGAGACTCCCGGATAATCCTGAAACCTTTAACCGTCGGGTTACCCGTTTTCAGAATAACGATATTTTAATCGCCGACTCATCTGATGAAGGTATATTCTCTCAGGAAAATGGTAAGGTTTTTCTTATAAGGATCGATAATTGTGGAGAGGTGATGTGGTCTTTCAGTTACGAGCGGACAACAGAATATATTGAACTTAAAGACGTGGTTCTTGATGACGAAGGTGTCATTTTTGCTTATGGTTCTGCTTACCGGGGGGGTGAGGAGCTTCTCTTTCTTCTTAAAGTGAGCCCCGAAGGCCGACTTCTGAATTTTAAATTGATCCGGCCCGGCACCGTTGACCATTTTTCCTATAGCATGGATATCCGGGATGGAGAAATTATGGTGTACGGACTTCTTTTGGATTTCAATACCCAGAAACAAGGATTTATTGCCGTCTTCAACCAAGGGCTGGAATATAAATGGGGAAAGAGATTTGCTCCTTTTGAATCCGAAGGCAGAGCTATTATCGACAGTCGTCATCACTACATGGGTCGCTCAGGTCCT
The DNA here is from genome assembly GCA_041748995.1 of Saprospiraceae bacterium. Lineage (GTDB taxonomy): Bacteria > Bacteroidota > Bacteroidia > Chitinophagales > Saprospiraceae > JABDMH01. The sequence continues at coordinate 657 of JBGTCB010000430.1, forward strand.
TTCTTCTATAATCTGGATCGTCATGGAGATTTAATCTGGGTGGTTGAAGTGAATCCCCAGACCAGTGGTTTACCACTCTCAGGTCCGGTTGAAATACCAGGTGGATATATCTTTGAAGCCTATTATAATGAGTTTGTCTTTTTTTATAAAATGGATTGGGAAGGAAATCTGGTATGGAAAACCCGTAAAATTCCTGCCCTGAGATTTGCAGCGGATCTGATATTGGCGGATGGAAAAATTATTGCTACCTATAAACATGCCATGAATGGGAGAAATACCCTGGCGCAATTGTTTATAAATCCGGCAAATGGTGAGATCGAGGAACATACCGTGCTCCAGACCGATGAATCGCTAGACATTGAACAATTAGATCAATCGATGGACTCAGAAGGGAATATCACTATTCTCGGTAATAAAGTTTTACTGGAAAAATATGAAATTGATATCCCCTATTTTTTAATGCAATTTCCGATTAACGACAGGTCAAATGAGTGTTTTAGCTGGGATCCCGTAAGTATTTCACTTCCAAATGATATTCCTCTGGACTTTACCTCCATCGATACGATTATTCTGGAAGCTTCGATATCCGTAGAAAATTCGGACGCATCGACTATTGTCCTGCCGTATGATTTTCCGGTCAATGATATCTGTGGCTTCAAAACCGAGCCTGAAGTTATTGTACTTGATACCGTATTATCATGTGGTGAAAACTGGCAGGTGCAATTGCCTTCCGATCGGTTTACCTGGGAGGATGATTTTGCCCAACCAAACCGGTCTCTCGGGATAGCAGGCTCTTACCGGGCAGCTAACCGGGATTGCCTGGAGCCGGTCGTTTATGAATATCAGTTGATGAAACCGGAATGCGTGTGCAAAGTTTACCTCCCAAATGCCATCACCGTTAATAATGACGGGATCAATGATATTTTTGAGCTCTATTCTGATTGCAGCATCCTTGAATATCAGATCACTGTTTTCAACCGGTGGGGTATGAAAGTCTTCGATCGTAAAAACCATGGCTGGGATGGACGATATCAGGATGGAAATTTCGAGCAGGGTGTCTATCTGGTGAAAATTGAATACAGCCTCACCGACGCAGCCGGAAAAACTCAGGAAGGTACGGAAATACAAGAGGTTGTTCTGATCCAGTAGAGGCGGACATTAATTCCGGATCATAAATTCTTTTTACGAGCCTGCAACCATCGGATACGATGCACCGTATTAGAGGCAGAAACAACGTAATTTGAACCGGACAGTTGTTCAACCCGAATTATGAATTAGATTATCTATTACGAGGTAAAACTGCTGCAAATACGGGCACATAAGCCCTTTTTGATTCTCACCATGATGGTGACCATGTCTGCGAGTCAAAAAGCGCTTGGAGCACCCGTCTTTATTGCATTTTTACCTCTCACTA
>JBGTCB010000431.1:0-2548 GCA_041748995.1 Saprospiraceae bacterium
ATACACGATACAATCTTGTATCAACACTACCCTTTTCTGCTATTCTAAGATACGGATACTTCGCTCAATCGGATATATATTGTCAGAAGGATTCTATTGGACGCAAGGCTGTTTTTGCAAAGCACAGCAAATCTATAAGGATTACTAATAGGGATTGTTTACTCTCCTCCCAAATCGCTCTGCAACGCAGACCAAAGTGCATCCTTGAGGTCCGAAAGACCGGTCTGCGTGATGGAACTGATGAAAACCGGATTCCAGGCAGAGGGAAGATCCCGGCGCAAGAGACCCTTCAGTTCTTCATCGATCAGATCGGATTTGGTGATCGCTACGACACGGGGTTTATCCAGTAGCTCAGGATTGTAGGCTTCCAACTCGTTCTCCAATGTATTATATGTCTTGACAAGATCATCTGTATCGCAGGGAATCATGAAGAGCAGTACGGCATTTCTTTCTATTCCGGAAGGTTTGACCCCCTTGTTTCGGAGGTTTGACCACCCTGTGGATCTCTTACGAGATTTTGAAAGGAAAAAAAATCAGAGCTTTATTTCTACGCCTGCCTGGATACTTAATAGATCAAGGGTGCCATTAAAAATTGAGAAGTTCTTCCGGGATGATTCTCCTTTAATGGTCCAGGAACCAACTTGATAGCCCAGGCCTTTGAATCGACCGATTAAATTGATTTTTGAATCTATTTCGTAAGTGATGATGGGGTCCATAGCGATAGCCACCGATGTACTTGTGGTATGGTAAATTTCATCGTCACGCACATCAAGCGTAGTTTTACTAAAGTTCGTCAGTAGTGCTGTTTCGAGATGGAGCACTAATTTATTTCCAGGGTTGAATCCGTATCTGGTGAAAACACCTATTGATCCGGCATGTAAATTTGTTTTCTCTGTTCTATTATCTTCTGCTAAATCACGATCATTGCTTTGAAATGAATATCCGGATGTTAACCCTACAACCCATTGAGCATTTAACTTCTTTCCCAGGTATGGCCTGATTGCAACCCTGGATTCAGACGATTTAAGGTCTGGAGAAGGATAAAGAACTGTGTTAACCGATCTGTCAAATCCTATAGATCCGCCCAAAAGCCAGTGGGATTCCTGGGCCATTATTATAGTGTAGCTGGAAAACATTATGGCCAGCATTAAAATTATTGTCTTCATAATCTTGGGAATTATCTCTTGAATAATGTTTATAAGATCTTCTTAAACCAAGAGCCATATTATTGAAATAATCTGGTTCAAGGTTGACAGGTAGGCAGTACCTGGTATGGACCATTTTTCAGGTTCTCACTTTGTGACTAACCATTAAGAATAACGAGCCAGTAATGTAAAAATGCAAATGTACATTAAATTTGTGAAGGAATTGTTATAAGATAATGTGAGAATGGTTTTCTGTTATTATGATATTGATTATGATGTTAGATTATATCAGATGAAAATCCAACATTTTACTGGTTACTTTTGAAAGGGATGCGGAAGAAGCTTGACTGTCCTATTTATTCCCATAGTACGAGAGGCATCATCGCAGCCTGTTATTTACCGCCGTTGTAAATATATTCAATTTCCATTTTTAGGCTTTCAGATTCCTGAGTTCTCATTGATATTAAGCCATTGTTGAGATAAATGTATTCGTACTTGAAGTCCGTGATTCTATTTGTTGTTCGATGTTGTTTCTTTATATTTCTGGACATTGGTGTTTCATATGTAAATCTATCAATCGATTCATCACCTGTATTGCATTTAGTAATTGCCTCCGTTAGTTGATCATTTTCATCATATAGAAATGATGTATCCTCAATTAGTTCATCTATATTATTGTATCCCGAATCCATATGGCTAGAAACAATCCTTGTAATCACCTTTCCTCCTCTCCTTAAGAATTGGGTCTTCGATTGTGATCTACCTATCTTATATGAATAGCTGTCTATACTTCGTAAAGAGCCCTGATCATCGTACTCATATCTCTTCTCTATAACGGATTTTGAATCTCCTGTCTCAAAAGACCTATTTCTAGTAGATCTTTCTAATAAATTGCCTCGGTAGCTGTATATGGTTTCCTCCAGCTTTCTAGTATTGATATCATGTACTTCTTCCATGGTTAGTCGCCCATCATCATCATAAGAGAATAATGTCACCCGCTGCATTGAATTCTCTGTGAATGGCCCCGCGCGTGGGTATGCTATTCTAGAACCAATACTTTCAAGTTTAAAACATAGTCCCTTTTCATTGAAGAAAAATCTGCTGAATACAAAGGAATTTCCATTCGAAAATTTCGTTAAAAGCTCCACTATATCAATACGTTCGGCACGGATCAATTCACGGTTAAAACCTTTATCACCATAAATATAGTCGTGTTAGGTTGGCATCTTTATTTCATTTTAAGGAGGCACATAACTTCTCTCATACACGATACAATCTTGTATCAACACTACCCTTTTCTGCTATTCTAAGATACGGATACTTCGCTCAATCGGATATATATTGTCAGAAGGATTCTATTGGACGCAAGGCTGTTTTTGCAAAGCACAGCAAATCTATAAGGA
>JBGTCB010000432.1:0-5896 GCA_041748995.1 Saprospiraceae bacterium
CCGGATCAAAATGATGTACCAGATTGTAAATATTGGCTGACCAGGCTTTCAGACTGTGTTCCAGTATCAAATCAGCAAGTATATCCTTTCCTGCAAAATGAAAGACATTTTTAAATGATATCTCTTCCCGACTAGCCAGCAGACTCGTGGCATACAAAGGATGTCCCTTCCATTTATTGTGGATTGCCCATCCGGAAGCTTCGGTTTCCAGGCATCCGGAAGCTCCGCAATTACATGGATCTCCTGTGAAGTGGACAATTGTATGTCCTCCCAAATTCCCTCCCACGTGATGTGCGCCGCGGAACAGTTGATCATTGATCAGAACGGCACTCCCAAATCCGGTACCGAGCGTCACTTGTACGATATGATGATATCCTCTTCCGGATCCGTACTGCCACTCGGCCACCAGAGCTGCTCGGGCATCATTTTCCATAGCCAGCGGTACTCCCCAACAGTCGAGAGACCATTGGTTGAGGTCCAGCTCTAATGCATCTGAAAACTTGACATAGCGGGACAAGATTTTTTTGTTTTGATTATCGACAATACTCGGAAAAGAAAGACCAACCCCTCCGATCTGAGCCGGAAGAAACTCGTTTTTGATCACCAGATCATTGACGGCCTGCTCTATCACGGGAAGTCTCTCTGACATGCCATAACCGGAGTCTGCCAAAATACTGGTGGAGGCATGTATCTTACCTTCGGATACGATCCCGATCTTGATGTTGGTTCCACCCAAATCAATGCCTATATATATTTTATCAATGGTCATATTGGCTTGTGGGAGGTTAAATAAAAGAGGTACTACCGTAGCAGTACCTCTTCATATGAAAGTCTTTACTCTAAAGCTGTTTACAATTTCCAGATTTTCCTGGTTGCCGTACCTTCCTGACCAATCAACTGCACGACGTACAGACCAGCAGGTAGTGATTGGAGTGAAATGTCAGCTTGTTGATCTAAGGTTTCCAGACGCTGAATGAGCTGACCGCTGGCACTATAAAGCTGGATCGTGGTCGCTCTTTTAGACCAGGGCATTTCCAATCGGATATTTCCGGATGTTGGATTGGGATATGCCAGGGTCTCTTGACTGAAAGATTCATCTTTTGCAGAGACGATTTCACCGGTGTTCTCAAAGTAGTATGTATGTCCCGCCGCATTGGAAACCACCAGATCCATGTCTCCATCAAGATCCATATCTACAAATCTTGGGGCGGCAGCCCGGCCGAAGTTCCAGGGAAATCCATCCGTCACTCGGGTCAGGACTCCTTCCTCATTTATGAACATAGCGACATCTCCATTACTCATACCGACCAAAGCATCCAGATCTCCATCACCATCCAGATCGGCAAGTGCCGGTTTCGTGGCGTGATCACCGGATCCCTCTACCTGAAAGGATATTCCATCAAATGGATTCCCCGCTCCCGTCACTTCTGAAAATTTACCGTCATTATTAACATAATATTTAACCTCTCCCACCTTATTACCGATAAATGCATCCAGGTCACCATCTCCATCCCAGTCCACGAAGGCAATGTTTTCGTTATCCCCGGCATTGATACCATTAAATGGATTTTCCTCTCCCGTGACTACCGTAAATACCCCGTCATCATTGCGGAGATAAGTGATGTTTTGCTGGTAACTGCCAACAAAGGCATCCATATCTCCATCACCATCAATGTCGGCAAATGCGGGTGACGATAAGAAATCGACTTGCACAACGGTGGTGTCCAGTGGATTTGTCGGCGCTTCCGTAAATATGCCATCATTGTTGATGAAATGGATCAGTCCCCCATAGAAATCCCCGGAAAAGAGATCCGGATCACCATCGCCATCAATATCCACGAAGGCGTGATTTAGGTTATCTCCCAGGACACCGAGCCCCAGAGGGTTGCGTTCGATGCGGCTTAAAGTGCCATCACCATTATTTTCGAAATAGAGAATATCACCGTATTCCTCTCCCACAAAGGCATCGATATCGCCATCATTATCGATATCCGCGAAAGCCGGAGCAACATTGGTTGGAAGCAAATGGCCGGTAAATGGATTTTCACTGGCATCAGCCACCGTGTACACACCATTGTCGTTGATGTAGTAACTGATTTCTCCGACTTTATTACCCACAAACAGATCCAGGTCACCATCGCCATCCCAATCCACAAAAGCCGGTACAGATGACTCAGTTACATCAATATCACCAAAGGGATTAGGATCGTTTGATCCCGTTCCCTGTAAAACGAATGTGCCCTCGTCATTCCTGTAATAGGCAATCAAACCGTCGTACTTGCCAAAAATGGCGTCCAGATCTCCATCACCATCGATATCGGCAAAGGTGGGGCTGGCGTTGTTGCTATCGCCAATTCGAATTCCGTCAAAGGGATTTTCCGCTCCAGTCGTCAAAACCAGGCTACTATCGATGTTGCGGTAGTAAAGAACGGTACCATTGGAAAGGCCCACAAAAGCATCTAAATTTCCATCTTCATCCCAGTCAATAAAAGCCGGACTCACCCGGGCTGTATCTCCCAGAATGGCACCGGTACCCATATCCGCAGGAAAGGGAGAAGTACCTTTAATGAAAAGACCTCCGTCATTTTTAAAGTAAGCCACCCCCATACTACTGCTGTCTGGTGAGGTGTTGATTTTACCCCCGACAAACAGATCTAAATCTCCATCACCATCCCAGTCGACAAAAACCGGCTTGGCGTCTGCCTCGATATGAGCTAATTGTAAAACGTTATCCGTTCTTAATTCCAAACTTTGCCCTACAGCCAGATTGGTAGAGCTGAACATGATGCCGGCACCCAGTGTGGCGGTTAATCCTGCGATCCGGCCGGTTTCCCTGATAGACAGCAGGCGATGCTGTAATTTTTGTAATCTTTTGATCAATAAGTCTCTCCGCTTGTAGTGAGAGAGCCCCTGCTCGATACGGCTCAGCTTGCGGCGGTACCGGTTATACTTCTCCAACAATCGAAAAAACAAGTGTCTCCTTCTACTCATATAGGGCGGTTTTTATTTTTGACGAAATCTAACTTTGTTCATATGTTTGAACATATGGCATCCTACCAAAGATAAAAAAGAAATTGAGATCGCGACTATTGCGCTACTGAATATTTCCGTGATGCCTGAAAGCGTTGAAATATCCAAGTTAACATATAAGGAAATAAATGAATACGTGCATGCTTAAAAAGAGAAAAAAGATTACAGGTGTTTAGAAGCAAGTACCAGCAAAACCAGAAAAGTGAATATCGGACGTCATTAGACATGGTCATGATGGCTGGGCGTTGCGACCGGTCAGAGAGGATGAACAAGAAAATATCTAGTAGAGCTGCAATATCTCAGATCGCTCCGGACTTTTCAACTCCAAAACACCCTTTTGGGGGTAGTATGGGTTCCGGAAGTTTGATATCTTGAGAGAAGCTGGGATTGACAGCCCGGATGAAGATCATCACGCTAAGACACTCATCTGAGACGTGAGGGCGGGTATGATGTATATCTAGTAAAACACAAACACTATGAAAAAAAGAAATCTTTGGATCACCCTGATCTGGGTGATAGCAGCCCCGATCATGCTCATTGCACAGGATGCTAAACTCGAAGTCGAAGACGGAGCAGTACTCTTTCGAGGTACGACAGGCTCTACCCCGGTATCCGGTGAGGGTACCCGGATGATGTGGATCCCGGACAGAGCAGCCTTCCGCGTTGGTCTTGTATATAACACGGAGTGGGATGACGCTAACATTGGACACAGAACGTTTGCGAGCGGTACTAGCAATACGGCTACGGCTTCCAATTCTTTTGTGGGTGGCGGCACCATCAATACGGCTTCAGGTTACGCATCTTTTGTGGGTGGCGGAACAAACAATACGACTTCGGGGGACCAGTCCTTTGTAGGTGGTGGCCAACACTTATTGGCCAGATCGTATGGAGAGGCAGTTTTTGGAACTTTTAATACAGATTACACCCCGACTTCAGTATTAGGGATTCACACTACCGATCGTCTCTTCGTGATCGGAAATGGAACTGCTACTACTAGCCGCTCCAATGCCGTCACCGTGCTGAAGAATGGCAGAGTTGGGATCGGTGTTGATAACCCTTCTGCTCGATTGCAGGTAGTCTACAATAGTACGGCAAATACTGCTCAGATACACATCGTGGAATCCGAGGCAACCGACTTTGGCAGAATAAATTTCACCAACGAAGGTATTAACAACCAACTCTGGACCATCGCGGCGCGTAATCAAGCCATGGATGCCCAGTCTACAATGAATTTTTATTACGCCAGCACAGGCAACATCCTTTCCCTCAAGGGTGATGGAAATGCTACACTGATGGGAACTCTTAACGAGAATAGTGATATAACGCTTAAACAAAACATCGTACTTATTGACCAGGTATTACCCTCTCTTTTGCAGCTCAACGCTTATCGGTATGACTGGAAATACCTAAACAAGGATAAGCAAATAGGGTTCATTGCCCAGGAAGTGCGGGAGGTTTATCCCGAGCTGGTTAAAGAAAACGAAAAAGGTATCCTCTCCGTCAATTACACCAAATTTGTGCCGCTGCTTCTCGAAGCGGTCAAAGAGCAGCAAACACAGATAGAAAGTTTGACCAGCGAGATCGAAAACTTAAAAAGAATAGAAGCCCAGCTTGCACAGATCACCTCAGCCCTCACCAGGCTGGGGGTCACCTTAGAGATAGATAGCAGAACAGCGGCTGATAAAAGCAGGTAATGAAATAAGTCAAAACCGGAAAAATCACAGACAGTTCCGGAAAGACTAACCACCATGCCTGAGATCACTAGTAATTTCCGAACTCCACAACACCCTTTTGGGGGTAGTATGGGTTCCGGAAGTTTGATATCTTGAGAGAAGCTGGGATTGACAGCCCGGATGAAGATCATCAGGCTAAGACACTCATCTGAGACGTGAGGGCGGGTATGATGTATATCTAGTAAAACACAAACACAATGAAAAAAAGAAATCTTTGGATCACCCTGATCTGGGTGATAGCAGCCCCGATCATGCTCATTTCACAGGATGCTAAACTCGAAGTCGAAGACGGAGCGGTACTCTTCCGAGGTACGACAGGCTCTACCCCGGCATCCGGTGCCGGTACCCGTATGATGTGGATTCCGAACCTAGCAGTATTCCGGGCTGGACAGGTATCAGGAACGCAGTGGGATTTCGGCAACATTGGAAGTCGATCCTTTGCGAGCGGTACTGACAATACGGCTTCTGGTACCTCTTCTTTTGTTGGTGGTGGCTTTTGTAATATAGCTTCGAATGATGAATCTTTTGTTGGTGGTGGCTTTGAAAATATGGCTTCGGGTAGCTATTCTTTTGTTGGTGGTGGCCTTGAAAATACGGCTTCGGAATATGCATCTTTTGTGGGCGGTGGCTCTCAGAATACGGCTTCGGGTAGCTATTCTTTTGTTGGTGGTGGCCTTTATAATACGGCTTCAAGTTCCGAGTCCTTTGTGGGTGGTGGCTTGCAGAATACGGCTTCAGGTTCCCGGTCCTTTGTGGGTGGTGGCCGGAACTCATTAGCCAGATCGTATGGAGAGGCCGTATTTGGAACTTACAACACAGATTACACCCCGGCTTCAGCAACTACGATTAACGCTGCCGACCGTCTATTCGTGATCGGAAATGGTACTGCTATTAATAGCCGTTCCAATGCGGTGACCGTGATGAAGAATGGGAGAGTGGGGATCGGAGATGCAGCCAGCACTCCAGGTTACCTTCTGGATGTGGCAGGCACCCTTAACCCACATTGCGCGCTAACCAGACCCAAGAGTCCGTACTGACTCAGTTGTAAGATTTTTGAGTTTCGGTTTGTGTACTACAGATTTTAATTTTGTGAATGGCCTGGGTGGTAGGCTGAGGGCTTGATGCAATGCTCT
>JBGTCB010000433.1:0-5402 GCA_041748995.1 Saprospiraceae bacterium
CATTTAAAGGGACTATATGCCCAGATGAAACGGGTAGGAGCAAGGGAAGTGAAAACCATTCCCATGGGACAAGGCAATAAAGTAAGCCGCCTGATTGTATGGACCTTTTTGGATAAGGTAGAGCAGGAAAATTGGCGAAAGAATAGATGGCAATTGTAGGGGCAGAAAATTTTCTGCCCGAATTTTCTGCCCGAATTTTCTGCCCGAACGTCGGCAGATGCCTGCTATTCGATTACCGAAGATAAACCCTTATCCAACAGCCCTTCGCACATAATGCGGAGGTTATCGTATTCCCCTTCTTTTACTATCGCCTTTCCTTTATAATGCACCAGCATGGCACATTGTTCAGCCTGTTGCATTTCGTGCTTGCAGATGTCCATCAAACAATCAATGACATGATCAAAGGTATTTACATCGTCATTGTACAGAACCAATATTCGGGTTTCTGTCAATAATTCCTCAAGAAGGATATCCTCTTCGTATTCTGTTTGTCCGCCAAAACGAGTCATGATACAAAATTACGGAAATTTTGAGTGGAATTCCTAGGAGGGGTTTTGGGCCGCGCCCGCCGATTGTGCCGTGAAGTTATAGTTCTTTAACATGCTGTAATAGAGATGATACAGGACATATCCATGTCTGAAGTATCGGTAACGCTGTTCAGACGGGGTTACCAAACCGCTCTGCGCTGCAAATGTCGTAAGACTGCTGTGGTGAACGTGCAGAGAAAAGGCTCATTAAAGAGTCAGGTAAGTTTACAAGAGATGAATGCAAATGAATCGCTGACGAAGTGTCGAAACGCTAAAATGTGAGGCAAAATCGCATTCTTCGGCGAATGCAGAGACAAGTGCAACGGAAATCTGATTACTGGTTGCGCGCCCACCGGCATATAGGCGACATGAATTGTAGACAGGCTTTATTACGGAACTCGGGAGATCCTGAAAGGGGAACTTGCTAGTGAAATTGGAAACGAGCGCTTGAAAAAGGAAAAAGGCGAGGTCTCACAAAAGAGGAAATTGACAAGCTTTCAGGAAGTCGGACTAAGCCATAGTAGTGTAGAAGTGATGGAAACATCATGGAGCGAAGGGCTTGGGTTATTCAGTTAACATTTACAACAACAACCTCTAAAAGAGAGGGAGGATTAACAAATGGATGTAAACAAATCAAAATCAGTACCCATCGAGCTAATGCAAGTGATGGAAGCTTACAAGAAAGTAAGAAAAGGTGGAAAGGCTACCGGTATAGACAGTGAATCGTGGACAGAGTTCGACAAGAATCTTGAGGACAATGTGTACGTGATCTGGAACCGGATGTCCTCAGGGAGTTATCATCCCCAAGCCGTAAGAGAGGTAGAGATACCGAAGAAAGACGGAAAAGTGAGAAAATTGGGCATACCAACACTACGTGATCGCATAGCGCAACAGGTAGTGAAGGAATACATGGAAAAGCGCGTAGATGCTCTCTTCCATGAGAACTCGTACGGCTATCGACCCATGAAGAGCGCGCATCAGGCTATTGAACAGGTAAAGACGAATTGTAATCTTTACTCATGGGTAGTAGATCTGGACATAAGCAAGTTCTTCGATGAGATAGACCACGAATTAATGCTCAAAGCAGTAACACACTTGTTCGAAGAGAAATGGGTGAAATTGTATGTAGAAAGATGGCTTAAAATGCCAGTTATGACCAAAGACGGTACTATTCTGGAAAAGCAGGGCAGAGGCACGCCTCAAGGAGGAGTAATCAGTCCGCTGCTAGCCAATCTTTATCTGCATTACACTCTGGACACCTGGTTAGGCAAACAGTACCCTAATGTACACTTTGTTCGCTACGCTGACGATGTAGTAATACATTGTAAGACAAAGGATGAAGCGGAACAGGTACTGAACGCAGTCAAAGAAAGATTAGCGGAAACCAAACTGAGAGTCAATGAAACGAAAACAAGGATAACCTACTGCAAAGACTACCGTAGGACAAGGAAAGAAACAAACATATGCTTTGAGTTTTTGGGGTTCAGCTTCCAGCCGACCACAATGCATAGAAAGTTCGACAAAATGTCGTTTGTTGGTTTTGCTCCGGTCATCAGCCAGTCCAATCAAAAGAGAATCAAAGATGAAATCAGGCAAGTGCCAATCTGGAAAAATACTTCTGTCCAGATAGAAGATATTGCTCATTCACTCAATGCTAAACTCCGAGGATGGATAGGGTATTACGGTAAAGTTAGCAGCAGGAAGCTGCGAGAAGTTCTCCTTATCATCGATCGCAAACTTGTAAAATGGTTTAAACGGAAACACAAATGTGGACTCCGCGCAGCTTTTCACAAGCTCTTAGAGGCACGGAAAACAAATCCCCATCTTTTTTATCACTGGTCTGTGGGATACTAAATTTTGATTGAATAACACGAGCCGTATGAAGGGAGATCTTCACGTACGGTTCTGTGAGAGGCTTAGGGGTGAAACTCCCCTTTGCCTACTCGGCAACTTTAAAATATTCTAAATTGGAATATTCAGGAAAAATTCTGAATGCCAGATGATTGGCAAAATGTGTAGAAGCGTCGTTCTCTGTCGAACGTGTCGGGTAGTGCTGCATACTTTTAACCTTTAAGTTTGCGTGCTCCCCAACACACACTAATATCAAACAGTCGAACTAATTATCTCCCGACTGCCTGTTGAACCTTATTTCGAATTTCAACAATACTTTTCGTAAAAACAACCTTCTAAGATTATTTTTAAGGAAAATTAGGATAAATTTAGATGAACGGACATTTCTGACTGTGGTTAATATGGCAGTAAATACCTGTATTTTAAATGGATGAAGGCTATACAGCCATGGTTACCTTGATTCGAATATTATGTGAAGCAGTGAATTTGGGTATTAAAATGAAAATAGGTGATTGAAAAGCTTTTCAGTAAATGGACACAAAGTCCTGATTTGAGCTTATCACTAATTGCCCGTCAAAAAGCCAAACCCACATGTTCCACAATCAGTTTCACCTGTTGAGGGGTAAGAATCTTGCTCCCTTTTTTGTGTCCGCTTAATTCTAACTTACTGCTTAAATGGGAGTTATGGTTTATCCAGGCTCTTAACCGGTTCGACGCACTTTTGGGAGTAATATGGGGCATGTAGAGCTGGGCCAGTTCTCCAAAGCCGTAGGTCCTAATTTTGAATTCTCCATTTTCCATGCTGCAATACTAAGAATTAGAACTACCCAGTGTATGCGCAAAATTCGGAAGCTTAAAAGTTGGTGAATTGCCCCGTTTTCAAATCATATCTTTATCAAGGGCAATGGGCAATCCTATCTATATAGAGATTGCCCTTTGCCCTAAAGTAGTGATTGTGAAATTTTCATTGCCTGAATGCCCAGTAAAATCAGGCTTTATGGAGTTTTGTATTACCCGGAATTTAGGGCAATCAGGCCTTCGAAAATTTCAACCCGAAATTGCCCTATTTCGCCATGGCCATTCGTGTCCGTTTTGAGAGCTCAACCATGTCGTAAGCAATCTTCTTGTCCACGATACGCGCATAATGTTGGGTGGTTTTGATATTGGAATGCCCCATCATTCGGCTGACTGACTCAATGGAAACCCCATTTTGCAAGGTTACCGTTGTAGCGAATGTATGCCTGGCCACGTGGTAGGTGAGTGTTTTTTCGATTTCACAGAGATCTGCCACTTCCTTCAGATAGGCATTGAGTTTTTGGTTGCTCATTACAGGAAATACCAGGTCCTCAGCCCGTAACTCTTCCAAATTAGTGCGTTTGTCAATGATACCTTTCGCAATCTCAAGAAGCGGTATCTGACTGCGCTGCTTGGTTTTTTGCCTTCGGGTTTTGATCCACCACATACCGTCTGGGGTTTTTTCGAGTTCGGCTTTTTTGAGCTTCTTCACGTCAGAATAGGCCAATCCGGTGTAGCAGGAAAAGACGAAGAGGTCCTTTACAAATTCCAGTCGTTTCATACTAAATCGTTTAACCACTACTCGTTCAAGTTCTTCTTCAGTTAAATAGGCTCTATCTGTCTCTTTTAAAACCAATGACATATCCTGGAAGGGGTCAGTTTTCAACCAACCGGAGCGAATGGCTCGTATTACGATCTTTTTCAAAAGCTGCAATAACTTGATGGTCGTATTGTAGGAGCAATCTTTATCGGCAATCATATACTGCTGAAACTCGCGAACAACATTGTACCGTACCTGTTTTATGAGCATATCTGGCATTCGGTAGCGATTTTCCAGAAAGGATAAAAAATGTTTCCGGCAGGTCTCATGTTTTTGCCAAAGAGTATAGGAGTTCTGTTTACCAATTAGCTTTCTCAGTTCTTCATTATGTTCTGTCCAAATTCCCATTATGGTTTGAGTAGTACCACCTTGCTTGCCTTCCATAAGGTCGCGTATCATTTGCGGACTTACTTCATCAAACTCTCTGGAAAGTTCTGTAAAGGCACTATAAGCCTTGTTTCTGAGTGATTCAAGATAGATGCTGATATCATCGGTATGAGCATCCTTGACCATTGGCATTCCGGACTTACTATTCCAGTTTGCTGGAAAAATTCTGCGCCGGGTGTAAATGGCCACTTTGTTGCCATTGACAGTAATGCGCATCATGATCGGAGAACCTTCTCCATTAAGTTTTGAGTTGTTCAGGTAGAACAGGATTCTAAATGTGTTTTTAGACGACATAAAATTGGTTTTTCTGCGGTCAGAAAAGCTGTTACCCCTGAATCGGGTAACGGGCCTTTTCATCCCGCTAATTGTCGCCCCCACTTCGCTTTACAAAGGTATGGAGTACGTGTTACCCCACATTGCGCTAAATGCGGTAATTAAGAGCATGAACTGAGTACTAGTAGGCGTTTGCCATTTTGTTACCCCAAAATAGCAGGGGTAACGATTTGGTAAACGCAGTTTGCTCAAAAACGGCATTTTATGCGCACCGGATTAAAACGAAAAACCCCGAAATGCTAGATATTTCGGGGTTTTGCTCAGTTGTTGCCAACCTAGATGCGGAGAGAGAGGGATTCGAACCCCCGGACCTGTAACAGTCAACGGTTTTCAAGACCGCCGCATTCGACCGCTCTGCCATCTCTCCTGAGGGTGCAAAAGTACTAAAAGAGATTATCTCCTCATAGTGCCGATGGAAAATAATTAGGAATGAAGGGTATTGCCTTCTGTTTTTCTTTCTATCTCCTTATTAACAAGGCGTCTGGCTTTTATATGATCGAGGTAAATATTGAACTCAAAGCCGATTAATGTCACTACCGAGTTCCAATATATCCATAACATGATCACCAAAAGGGTCCCAATGCTGCCGTAAATTTTGTTGTAGGCATTAAATTGATTCACATAAACGCTCAATAAAATACTCATCGATACAATCAAAATGGTGCTCAGATATGAACCGGGATTGAGAA
>JBGTCB010000434.1:0-2843 GCA_041748995.1 Saprospiraceae bacterium
GATCGGATCGCAAGGTTCGTCAAAGAATGTTCTGAAACCTATACGAGAGATTGTTACATACTGAAGTTGGATATACAGGGTTTCTTTCTCAATATCAATAGAGATATTTTATATGAAAGTCTGTGTTCTTTTATCAATGCAAAATTTGGTGATTCTGAAAATGACTTTCTACTTTCACTTTGCGAGAAAGTAATCTACAATAATCCTACCCAAAACTGTATCATTAAGGGAAGGAAATCGGACTGGGACGGTCTACCAAAAAGTAAAAGCCTTTTTCACAGCAAATCTCATTGCGGTCTACCTATCGGCAATCTGACTAGCCAGATATTTGCCAATTTCTATCTCAATGAGTTTGATCAATTCATTAAGAATGCGCTGGATATCAGATATTATGGCAGATACGTAGACGACTTTGTGATTATTCATTCCGATAAGCACTACCTGAAAGAAGTAATCAAAATAATTAACGATTATTTGTCCACCAACCTTGATCTTAAATTGCATCCCAGAAAGAAATACCTTCAGCATTATTCAAAAGGTGTACCGTTTTTAGGCACCTTGATTAAACCGAATCGCATATATATCGGTAATCGTACAAAGAATAACTTCTACCAATCAATAGTAGCACAAAATAGAATCGCCAATGACCACCGACCGACCATGGAAGAACAGTAAAAGTTCCAGAGTAGTATCAATTCATATTTGGGTATTTTAAGACATTATAACACCTACCGATTAAGAAAGAAAATGCTTTGGAAGTACTTATCGCCCTACTGGTGGAATCTGGGGTACCTATCTGGCGGATATGCTAAATTTGTATTGAAAAGAAGACGGAGTAGCGGCAATTAACACCGTGTAGAACGGAATACTCCCGCTGGTCGTACTCTGTCTACACGTAAACCGATACCAGAGTAGCTTGCCATCCAAATTTCAAAATCAGGCGTAGTAACTTCAGCTTTACTTCGACAGACGCCTGGCTAAAAATTCTTACAGATTGTAAGCATTTTCTTTGATCAGATGAGCAGCGATGGTTCTTCGTAGATTTTTTACATTCACTGCTGAATAAGACGTAAAACGCCTGACGCCCAGTAAAAATGTCTTCAAAAGATCACCGGAGGCAAAGGAGCCCAACGCATCGGAGGCTGTCTTCGCCATTCGCGCATTGACATCGTAGAAAAATACCTGCAGCATTGCATCGTAGACTTCAGGAAATTGATATTTTCCGATGGACTCGAGCTTTTGCAGCCGCAACAGGAGTGATTCTGCCATAAAGATGTCAATCAGCAAATCAGCACCATCCATCACGATTTCCTGTTCGTTTTTCAAATCCATTTGCCCGTCCATTTGCATTTTGGCTGCCGCACCTAATACCATCAGGGTGAGTTTTTTGAAATCGCTCAAAGCTTTTTCCTCGTTTCCGAATCTTCCCTCCGGTTTTTGCAAAACGGGCATGCGGGTCAGTTCCTTCTGAACATCCCAGGCCGGACCCACCATATCAATGACGCCCTTCATTGCTCGTTTCAGAAGCATGTTCACCATCAGGAGCCGGTTGATCTCATTGGTACCTTCATAAATGCGGTTAATACGTTGATCTCGATAGGCCATTGCCGGCGCATATTCTTCGGAAAACCCATAACCTCCGTGGATTTGTAACATCTCATCAACTATAAAGTCAAGATATTCGGATCCGGCTATTTTTATCCCGGCGCATTCAATCGCATATTCTTCGGCTGCCTTCAAAAGTGCTTGCTCAATCCCGTTACCCTGCTCCAATAAAACATCTTTTTGCTGTTGTAAGAGATTGGAGACCCGGTATACTGCGCTTTCAAGAGTAAAAACCTGGATAGCCTGTTGAGCCAGTTTATGTTGAATGGCTCCGAAATTGCTGATCGGCTGCTGAAACTGAATCCGTTCATTGGCATACTGAATGCTAATCGTGACCGCCCGTTTTGCTCCGCCCATTGCCATATTACCAAGTTTGAAACGACCGATATTGAGCGCGTTAAAGGCAATCAGGTGTCCCTTGCCAATTTCACCCAGCACATTTTCAAGCGGGACTGCTGCATTCTCAAAAAACACTTGACGAGTTGAGGAACCTTTGATTCCCATCTTTTTTTCTTCGGTACCCAGAGTGATACCCGGAGTTCTGGCCGGAACCAGAAATCCGGTAAATTTATCGCCATCAACCTGGGCAAAAACAATCATTAAATCAGCAAATCCGGCATTTGAAATCCACATCTTCTGGCCATTGAGCAAAAAATGCTGGCCGTCTGCACTTAGATGGGCACTGGATTTGGCAGCCAGGGCATCCGAACCCGAACCAGGCTCTGTAAGACAGTAGGCTGCCTTCCATTCACCACTGCAAAGTTTGGGTAGAAAGTTTTGTTTCTGGTCTTCAGTTCCGAAATAAAGAATGGGTAACATTCCAATACCAGTATGGGCAGCAAAGGTTGTATTAAATGAGCCGCCACCTCTACCAATTTCCTCACTAATGATCGTGTTGGTGTTGGTGTCCAGCCCCATGCCCCCATAGATTTCCGGGATATGAGCCCCCAGTAACCCCAGTTCACCGGCTTTATCCATGAGATCCACCTGCGATTCGAGGAGATGCCCCCTGACCATCGTCTCATTTTCAACAAAATCTCTTGTCATCTGCCTGATCATGTCCTGCTCTTCCGTTGATTCCTCCGGTACAAAAACCGTCTCCGGGTCAACCTTTTCAATCAAAAAAGCACCTCCACGGATTAACTGTTGAAATGTCTTGCTGGACATGATATTATTTGACTTAATGTTAAAAAATGTAAAACTGTCAGGATTGCCTGTTTACTAGTCCAAATATAAAG
>JBGTCB010000435.1:0-9826 GCA_041748995.1 Saprospiraceae bacterium
GCAGGATCAAAATCATTGCTCTTAATGTTATTCACCTGATCATCATGGAGTTTTGGGTGGACCAAACCACCGCCGAAGATGAGGTTGCCATCATTGGCCGGAGTACCATTGGCAAAGTACCACTGATCTCCATTTCTGAAAGCCTTCACCTCACTGCTCCCCGGTTCAGAGATATAGACCTTAAAATCATCTGCCACATTATTTGGGCGATCACCTCCTACCTGGTTATAAAAAGTATTGGCATCCATAACATCGTAGAGTGAATATGGGTCTCTTAATACTTTGGTGTTGGCATCATATCGATCAATTCGAAGTCCCAACCGGAAAATAATATCACGGAAACTAAACTTATCCTGAATATAGGCTGCCTGATAGATGGGCTTATTCGGTCCTACCAAAAAACTTCGCCTGCCATCTGCATCCCTGCTTGTGAAAAAATCATCAAATTCTATATCATTCCCCAGGCGATTCCCCAGGTAGTCATAGCCAAAATAACTGATAATGCGTTGATCGGTCAACTCCAGAGGGGAAAAGAGATCCAGGGATAGATCATCCGGATGAATGCCGTCAACATTTACGTAGTCAGTGAGGGGAATCCCAAGTTTATTACGGATAGCCTGATAAAACTTCAGGTCCTGATCTTCGACAATAAGTCGTTGAAATTCTTCAAAAGTAACACCTGGAAAAACTACCCCGGAAAAAGAACCGATAACATTCGAGGTATCAACCCCTATGATCTGCCGGTTGGCCTGCAATCTCGCTACTTCCCACAGTCCAAAAGGAGCCACAGCCCATGAGCGATCAAAACTCTGTTCGTGAGTAAATCCGATTTCGACTGAATGCCGCCCTTTATCGGAACCTCCGGGTAAGAAATCGAAATTAGCACTGGCTCCAAATGTAAAACGATCGGAATCAAACCTATTAAATGAATTATAAACACTACCTACATTCGTGTGAAAACCCCACAAGCTATTAGTTGAATTAGAGATAAATCCATTGTAGGTTCGGTATTGTCCAAAGACACTTTGGTCAATATTGCGATTATAATTAGCCAGGACAGGATTATATTCCGAGGGGATGTATGCATCGTTCAGGGTCTGCAAATATCCTGCATGAGCTATACCATTAAAAGAGCCTGAATAAGTGGATTCTCCCTCAACCGGTATCCATCTAAAATCGAAAGTTCCAATATGACCATATCGGAACAGATTATCCTGATGCCTGAGATCTTCCTGACGTCCTTCTGCCCTTTCGTAACCGATCTGCAGGGTATAGGCCGCATTTTGAATGATTTGATTTCTGGAAGACCTGTTTTCTGCATCAAAAGGCTTCCCGAGTCTATGCCTTAACCTGACATTCGCCCTGGATCTCTGATCGTAATCTATTGGATTGTTTTCATAATTTAAAAGTAGCCAGGAGGAGGTTGGTGCAAACCTGTCCTCAATGGTACGATAAGAACCGCTGATCGTCAAATCGATATTCCTTGCGATTTGGGCATCAATCTTACCCGTTATATCAATAGACTCAAAATTTTCATTAGGCCTGGCCTTAGCCGACTGAATATCATCATTATGCAGGAATTCACCAGCTGCAAAGGTAGTTCCGGCCACAGTCTTCGTGGGGTTCTCCTCAAGAGAACGCAATAACTCACTGGGAGCTGTAAAGACATCAACTGCCGGCGGATTGTTTTCTGCCTGAAGGAGGAAGCGTCCGGCTAATCGATATCCCAGAATAGATTTTCCCGCTTTGTTCCTTAGAATAGGACCACTTATGTAACCATTTATCTCATTGTATCCAAAGGCATCGAGAAACTGGGAAGACTCCAACTCAAGACCACCACTTACTTCGTTTGAAGGTCCTTTTGTTGTAATCGATATAATGCCTCCGGTCACATCCCCATAACGCGATTCGATGCCTCCTGTTATGACTTGCATCTGGTCAATTTCTGACTGTGGAATTAAAGACCCAAAAACCCGAATTCCGTCAACATAATAGTTTGTTGCGTTGGTACGGGAACCTCTGATGGCAACATTTTCCCCGTCTCTGGAACTGATACCCGCTGTTGCAGCAGCAATAGTAGTAATACTTTTAGTTGGTAGATTTCGAATCTGTTCTGAGGTGACTACCCCTCCTGAAGTGGTATTATCCTGTTCAATCAGAGGAACTCTGTAGTCAGTGACCACTACTTCATCAAGCACAACTCCCTGCGATAGAGCTATATCCGCCTGATTTACTCTACCAGCTGAAACCAGAATACCGGCGAGCCGCTGCGTTTGATAACCAACAAAACTGGCTTCCAGGTCGTAAGTGCCGGGATCAAGATTGGAGATGGAATAGTTACCGTCAAGATCCGTTTCGGTTCCGATCAGTAATACTCCATTTTTATAAAGAGCCACATTACAAAAAATGATAGCTTCTCCACTTTCAGCGTCTGTTATTTTACCCTGAAGTGACGTCTGTGCCCTGGTCATGCTAAATGTCACGAGCAGTAAAAAGAATATTGATATATAACGTAAAGCTCCTTTCATAGCAATTGTTAACTGACGATCATAAATCGTCCGGGTATCTTATCGTAAACGTTTTTTGTGCGATTTTGTAGCTCTGACCTGATCATTTTTAAGATTCATCCAATTTTTTCAACAAAACGTCCGCAATTCTTTTCTTTGATTCATGGGTCCACCCTGCAATGTGAGGACTTAAAATGACCTGGTCCATTCGGTACAAATGTGAATATAGTTCTTTTTCCAGGTCACTAAACGACCCCGGTTTTTCATTTTCAAAGACATCCAGACAAGCACCACTTATCTTCCCACTTTCCAGACCCCATAGCAAATCTTTAAGTTTCACTGCCATTCCTCTCGATGTATTGATCAGTATAAACGGCTTGCTACAGGTGTCAATAAAATTACGATCAACCATATGGTAATTACCGGGATTTAAAGAAACATGTAAACTTATAATATCAGCTTGATTTTGAATAGTTTTTAAATCAGAAATCATTACATGTTTTGGCTGATTAAAGATGTCCTTATACTTGTCGTAAGCAAGTACCTGGACTCCAAACCCTACCAGTTTTTCCGCAAAGGATTTTCCTGTATGACCATAACCGATGATCCCAACTGTCAGATTCATCAACTCCTTTCCCCGGTTTTTTTCACGATTCCATTGAAATTGCCTGACTTCACGGTCAGACCTCGTCAAATGATTGAGTTGGCTGAGAAGCATACCCATCGCATGTTCCGCAACGGCATTGCAATTACCTTCCGGAGAAGAAAGCACCTGTATACCTCTGAATCTGGCGTAATCCAGATCGATGATTTCCAAACCCGATCCCAACCGGGCGACAAAAATGAGGTTCGAGGCCTTGTCAATGAAATTTTGGTCCACTATGATTTTGGAGTTAATAATCAGACCGTCATACGATGATACTTCTCGTCTGGTTTCCTCGGGAGTAATGGTAGGTCGATAATCAGTATCATAACCTCTCTGTTGAAGTCCGGAGATTAAATCGGGGTGCACATCATCTGTGATCAGTACTTTTTTCATAGAACTCAAAAACAGGCTAGGAAATATGATAAAATGTTTCTAAAACGGCAAATAAGAATAATCGGTTGCTGAATTTGAAATATCAAAGACCTGAATGGTTCTAATGTTACTCATTATTTCACAAATACATATCTTTGCCGCCATTCTGACATAGATATAGCAATTCATGCCTAAAGATCCCTCTATTAAATCTGTTTTGATCATCGGAAGTGGTCCTATTATAATTGGTCAAGCCTGCGAATTTGATTATGCCGGTACCCAGGCATCCCGCTCCTTAAGGGAAGAAGGTATCGAAGTAAGTCTTATCAATTCAAACCCTGCTACGATTATGACCGATCCGGTCACTGCCGATCACATTTATCTTTTGCCTCTTTCTGTTGAAAGTATCATCCAAATCCTGGAAGAAAGACATATTGATGCGGTATTACCCACCATGGGTGGTCAGACTGCTCTGAATCTGGCTATTGAAGCCGGTGAAAGAGGAGTCTGGGATAAATATGACGTTAAATTGATCGGAGTGGATCTGGCCGCCATTGAACTGACTGAAAACCGGGAGTCATTTCGAAAACTGATGTTGGAAATCGGTATGAAAGTCGCTCCTTCTTTTATTGCCAACTCCTTTCTTGAAGGAAAAGAGGCTGCTCAGAAAATCGGATTCCCCTTGGTTATCCGGCCATCTTATACGCTGGGAGGCGCGGGTGGAGGCATTGTTATGGAAGAAAAACAATTTGACGAGGCACTACGACATGGCCTCAATTCATCTCCAACTCATGAGGTTTTAGTCGAAAAAGCTGTCCTCGGCTGGAAAGAGTTTGAATTGGAATTGTTACGGGATAAGAACGACAACGTGGTGATTATCTGCACCGTCGAAAACCTGGATCCGATGGGAATCCACACGGGTGATAGTATAACGGTAGCACCGGCTATGACACTTTCTGACACAGCATACCAGCAGATGCGTAATGATGCTATGAAGATGATGCGCTCACTAGGTAATTTTGCCGGAGGCTGTAATGTGCAGTTTGCGATGAATCCCGAAACTGAAGAACTATTGGCTGTAGAAATTAACCCGAGGGTATCCCGTTCATCCGCTCTTGCCAGTAAAGCAACCGGGTACCCAATAGCAAAGATTGCTGCTAAACTGGCCATAGGGTATAATCTGGATGAATTAAAGAATCAGATCACAAAAACTACTTCTGCCTACTTTGAACCTACATTGGATTACGTGATTGTAAAAATGCCCCGTTGGAATTTTGATAAATTTTATGGATCCAGTCATCTATTGGGTATGCAAATGAAGTCAGTCGGTGAGGTTATGGCAATAGGACGAACCTTTCAGGAAGCATTGCAAAAAGCTTGTCAATCTCAGGAAAATAATCGAATGGGGTTGGGTGCTGACAAAAAGGAGTGGATCAGAACCCAGGACATTCTTGAACGTCTTGAGTTGGTTAGTGATGACCGCATCTACAGGGTCAAAGATGCCCTACGCTTGGGAGTACCTAAAAAAAGTATTCAAAAATTGACCAGTATCGACCCATGGTTTATCTCACAAATTAAAGATCTGGTCGATATGGAAGACCGATTACTACGCTACAACGTAGCCGAAGATATTCCGAAAGATTTCTTACTATCGTTAAAACAGGCTGGATATTCCGATGCACAGATTGCCTGGGTCCTAAGAATCAATGAGCCGGAGGTTACCAGACATCGTAAGAAAATGGGCATCACGCGCACCTATAAAATGGTAGATACTTGTGCCGCTGAATTCACCGCTCATACCCCTTATTTTTATTCAACTTTCGATACCGAGAATGAGAGTGTTCGCAGTGATAAGAAAAAAATCATCGTTTTGGGGAGTGGACCTAACCGGATAGGACAAGGAATTGAATTTGACTACTGTTGCGTACATGGCGTCCTGGCTATTAAAGAGGCTGGGTATGAGGCAATTATGATTAACTGCAATCCTGAAACCGTCTCTACTGACTTCGATATCGCCGACAAACTCTATTTTGAACCTGTTTTTTGGGAACATATCGAAGAAATATTGGATTTGGAACAACCCGAAGGTGTGGTAGTCCAGTTGGGTGGACAAACGGCTTTAAAGCTAGCTGAGAAGTTCCACCAAAAAGGCACCAAAATATTTGGTACCGGTTATGATGCATTGGATCTGGCCGAAGACAGGGGTCGATTTTCGGATATGTTGAAAGAACTCGGTATTCCTTATCCAAATTATGGAGTTGCTGATGATGCCGATGAGGCTCTTAAAATAGCCGCCAAAATAGGTTACCCGGTCCTTGTACGCCCCTCCTACGTTCTGGGAGGCCAAAGGATGCGGATTGTAATAAACGACGACGAACTGGAACGCAGTGTGTTGAGCATCTTTAAACACTTACCAGATAATAAGGTCCTGATCGATCAGTTTCTGGAACGTTCAAAGGAAGCAGAAATCGATGCGATCTGTGATGGTGAAGATGTGCACATCATGGGTATCATGGAGCATATCGAACCAGCTGGTATCCATTCAGGGGATAGTTCTGCTGTTTTACCGCCCTATAGTTTATCAGAGCACACCATCCAAACGATGATCGAGTACACCAAAACATTAGCCTTTGCTCTCAAGACGGTTGGTTTGATCAATATTCAATTTGCCATTAAAAATGAAAAAGTATATGTTATTGAGGCAAACCCGAGAGCTTCCCGGACTACTCCATTTATTGCCAAAGCATATGGTGTACCTTATCTAAATATCGCAACCCAGATTATGATTGGTGCAAAAAAGCTGAAGGATTTCAAGATCGAAAATAAGTTGGAAGGATATGCGATCAAGGTACCGGTATTTTCTTTTGATAAATTTCCCAATGTTGATAAAGCTTTGGGTCCGGAAATGAAAAGTACCGGAGAAGCTATACACTTCATCAAAGATTTAAAAGATCCCTATTTCCGTGAAATGGACAAACAAAGGAACATGTATCTGGCTCGATAATTCCTCCTTTTGCCAAATCACATTTCTGCTGGTCCTGCGGCCTTTTATTTAATTTTCTTTATACATTGATGAAAACTAAAAAGGAAATAGTCGATAATTGGTTACCCCGTTACACAGGTACTGCGATATCCGATTTTGGTGAATATATTTTACTTGTAAACTTCCATCACTACGTCGATCTATTTGCTAAGTGGCACAATGTGTCAGTCATGGGTGAGGGTAGGGCAATGACCAGTGCCACAGCAGAAAATATCACGATCATCAACTTTGGAATGGGTAGTCCCAATGCCGGCACCATCATTGACCTGATCACTGCCGTTGAACCCAAAGCCGCTCTATTTTTAGGAAAATGTGGTGGTCTCAAAACGGGCAAGAACCACGTAGGAGACTTGATTCTACCTATTGCTGCAATTCGGGGAGAGGGCACTTCTAACGATTATCTTCCTCCTGAGGTACCCGCCTTGCCTGCATTTGCTTTGCAAAAAGCCATTTCCACCACTATTCGGGACTATAACCAGGACTACTGGACAGGAACGGTTTACACAACGAATAAGCGAGTTTGGGAACACCGGGAGGATTTTAAAGAATATCTTACTTCCCTGAGGCCTATCGCGATTGATATGGAAACTGCAACGATTTTCGTAGCTGCCTTCAAAAATCAAATTCCTGCAGGTGCACTATTACTCGTATCAGATATGCCAATGGTTCCCGATGGTGTCAAATCAGATCTAAGTGATCAAAAGGTCACTGCAAATTATGTAGAATTACACCTAAAGATTGGTATCGATAGTCTTAAACAACTAATTAACAATTCCCTCACCGTAAAGCATTTGAAATTTTAAATTTCGTGCCTGTCCAAAATCAGATCAACCGCACTAATACCAATTACCGGATCAACCCGCATGTATTGTACAATTTTAAAAGTATGCATGCCAATCTGATTAAAAAGAGCATTTTCCTGCAGTATGACACGTAGTTTACAAGAGGATTTGCTGCAGTCACCGTACCATCTACCAGTGTGGTCTGCAAAATCTAGTGGTAATGTCTGAGAGAGGGTTTTGCCATCAGGAAAATTTGTCAAAATCTGAATGTAGAAATTCTGGTATTCGTATTCGGACGAATGGAGAATATTTAGCCCAATGTCAAGATGTATGGTTGTATCACTAATATCGACCCGATAAATAATGGTGTCAGTATAAGCCCAACCAGCGTCCGGAATTTTGCCATCTCCAACAAAGAAAGGAGCATCGCTGCAGGAGAACATAGTTAGTGCGAGTGCGCTAAAAATCAATGACTTCATCAAAGGTCAAGAGTTAAAATAGTCCTTCATTTTCTCAAAGAACCCTTTGTCTGATTTGTTCGGAGTTGGATCAAAATTGGACATTTTGCGCATTTGTTCTAAAATTTCTTTCTCTTCATTCGTGAGTTTTTTAGGTGTCCATACGCTAATATGTATCAATTGGTCACCCAACTGATAGTTTTGTACCACCGGCAATCCTTTTCCTTTTAGCCGGAAAATCTTTCCTGCCTGCGTACCAGCAGGAATTTTAATTTTTACCTGCCCGTCGATGGTTGGAACATCCACCGAAGTACCTAAGGCAGCATCGGCAAAGTTGAGATAAAGGTCATAAATGATGTTCGATCCGTCCCGCTTAAGTTGTTCATGAGGTTTTTCTTCTATATTAATTAAAAGATCTCCGGCAGGTCCGCCCTGTTGACCGGAATTTCCCTGTCCCCGCATGGACAGTTGCATTCCTTCTTCCACACCGGCAGGAATTTCTATCTCTATCGTTTTATCATCATAAACCCGACCATCACCCTTACAAGTATTGCATTTAGCAGTGATTACCTGCCCACTGCCATTACAAGTTGGACAAGCAGATGTCGTTTGCATTTGTCCAAGAAACGTACTTCTAATCTGACGCACATAGCCTGAACCACTGCAAGTACCACAGGTTGAAACAGATCCACTGTCCCTGGCACCTGATCCATTGCAGGTACTACATTGAACCTGCTTTTTGACTTTAATCTTTTTTGTTGCTCCTTTGGCAATTTCCTCAAGCGTTAAACTAACTTTTATACGGAGATTGGATCCTCGTGTTCCACCTCCACGCCGGGTTCTGGTACCACCACCCCCACCACCAAAGAAAGTATCGAAAGGACTTCCACCAAAGATATCGCTGAACTGTTCCATAATGTCTTCCATAGACATTCCACCTCCGCTGAACCCACCATTTGCAGACACACCGGCATGACCAAACCGATCATAGCGGGCTCGCTTATCCGGATCACTTAGTACTTCATACGCCTCTGCAGCTTCTTTAAATTTTTCTTCAGCAGTTTTGTCATCCGGGTTCTTGTCAGGGTGAAACTTTATTGCTGTTTGACGATATGCTTTCTTGATAGCTGCAGCATCGTCATCCTTGGCGACTCCTAATATTTCGTAATAATCTCTTTTAGCCATACTTTCTTCTTAAAAAATGTCATTCACCTATTACCACCTTGCCATGCCGAATGATCTTGTCATTGAGATAATATCCCTTTTCTATGAAATCTATAATTTTGCCCTTTAAGGCTTCATCAGAGACAGGGATTTTGGTAATTGCTTCATGCAATTCGGGATCAAACTCTCTTTGTTCTGTGTCCATTGCTCTGAGGCCTTTTGTTTCAAGGACTTGATGGAGTTTATGATACACCAAAGCAACACCATCACTGAATGTCTCAGAAGAAGTTGGGTCCTCGGCATTCTTTCTTGCCCTTTCAAAATCATCAAGAACCGGAAGCAATCGGGAAACAAGATCTTCTGAAGCGGTTCGTATCAGGTCAAGTCTTTCCCTGGCTGTCCGCTTTTTATAGTTGTCAAATTCAGCGAATAATCGTAAATATTTATCCTTTAATTCAATTATCTCACTTCCCTTATTGTCAGACTGGGTATCTGAGGAAGATTCATCTTCCAGCTCTTCATGATCTTTATCCTCACTATTAGCCGCCTCTTCTTTCTTTTTTGACATACTTTTAATCATTGATTACTTCCCTATGCTCTCTCAATTTACCTGCCATCTTCATATTCAGGTCATTTTGGCAGTTAATTGGTAAAAAATGGTTCACTGATCTGTCATAATGAAGAATGAGGATCTGAAGTTACATTCCTTAACTCCTGCATGTCATGCATTTTTTTTAATCTGCGATTCCTGATGATTGTCTTTATCCATTGCGGTATAATAACAATGCCCATGAGAAGGAAGAAATAGTAAGCCATCAATCTCCAGATGGAGGTAACAACCAGGCTGATACCGG
>JBGTCB010000436.1:0-5686 GCA_041748995.1 Saprospiraceae bacterium
CCTGTTTTTTTGAACGGGTTGAATTGTCAGAGGTTTCGGATGTCCGTTGGTTTCGATAGTCCCGATGGTTATTTCCGAGGCTTTAAAAAATGTATGATCAACATTTAATGTAAGTCGAAATGTAGTGCCATTACCCTCTTCACTTTCGACAGTAATATCACCTCCATGTAAGATGATGAGCTCTTTGGTTAAGGCCAGACCAATTCCGCTTCCAACTTGCAAATCTGAGGATGTTGACAAACCGAATCTGTCAAAAAGGGTAGAAAGCTGATCTTCAGGAATACCCATTCCTGAGTCGCTGATGATTAGACTTGCTTTCTTACTGGCAGGGTCCTGATCCAAAAGGCGGACACAGATTTCACCACATTCACCGGTAAATTTTATGGCATTAGATAAGAGATTAGTCAGAATCTTTTCCACCTTGTCCTGGTCAAAATAGCAGACAAAAGGATGGTCGGGAATTTCAACCTGAAGGTTAATCATCTTTTTTTCTGCCAGACTTTCAAATGAACTCACCAGAGCTTCGGTGAATTTGCCCAGATCTTTCCGGGTAATCTGGAATTTCATTTTTCCACTTTCAAGCTTTGATAAATCAAGCAGCTGATTGACCAAATCCAGCAAACGGAGGCAATTGCGGTAAATCAGTTGATAATATTTTTGCAGATCACCCTTCAATGTTCCGTCGATCAACTGCTCAATAGGGCTTAAAATTAGAGTGAGAGGGGTCCGGAATTCATGACTAATATTGGCAAAAAAATTACTTTTTAACAGATCCAGCTCACGAAGTTTTTCCGTTTTTGAATATTCCAACTCAATGGCAATTTGAGCTTCTTTTTGTCTCAACTTTTGCCGGTGGGATACATATTGAAGCATGGTAAACATGCTAATGATGGCAAATGCGAGGATGATTATTAATAATTTTTTTCTGTTTTTTTCTTTTTCAATGATGAGGTTTTGAGCCGAAATCCTGGATTCCTTTTCAACCGTCTCGTATCTGACCTGGTACTCTGCAAGTCTGGAAAGAACATTTTCCGATAGGAAGGAGTCAGCGGCGATTTCCGACTGAATATGGTAATTTTTTGCATTTAGGAAGTCCTGCTTTGCAATTGAAAAATTTTCCAGGCTCCGATAAACCTTTTTTAACAATAGATAGTCGTGCACTTTTCTACTTTGTGTCTCTGCTATCTTCAGATAATCTCCAGCTTCCGTTAATTGACCTCTTTCGAGACTTAATAGACCCAGGTGCACATAGACAGCACCTTCTATTTGTGGATTTTCAGCTTCTGCTACCAGATCAAGTATCCTGTTACAGGTAGTTTGACATTCGTCGAGCTGTCCAAGAAAATATTGGGCTTCCGCCAAAGTTAACAAAGCCTGAGCTTCACCGGTAGGATAGCCAAGTTTATGAAAATCATCCGAGCCCAGGCGAGCGAATGCGATACTTTCCTTCCATTTAAATTGAGCAGCGTAAAGAATACCCAGATTGGCATTAGCGCGACCTTTTTCATACAATCGCCCAACCTGTTCAGCCAGTATCACTGATTCTCTAAACATACTTTCCGCCTTATCGTAGTCTTTCAGTTCCTGATAGGTGCTGGCGATGACATTTGAATTATTTAAAATTCCTATTGTGTCTTTGATTTCGTGCGAAAGCTGCAGTCCCTGCCGGGCGTATGCAAGTGTCTGGTCCCAGTAACCCATGATGCTCAGAATAATCGAACAATTCTCCAGGGATTCTAAAATTTGAGGTTGATAATTGATTTCCTGGGCCAGTGTGAGTGCTCGTTGAGCCAGAGGGAGAGCTTCTTTGTATTCACCATGATTGCTCATACTGGATACCAGAAAATTGAGAGATCTGGCAATCCATTTTTTATCACCCAGTTGTTCCGCAATTCGAAGTGCCTCTTCTGCTGCAAAAGTGCTTTTTTCCCGGTCTACTCCGATCCATGCTTTACAAATCTCATAATATGCCCGGATTTTGCCAGTATCAGTAAGCGTTGGCAGGATTAAAGTGAGACTGTCAGGATTGAGTTTCTCTTGCGGAGTTACTTTTGTGAGTAATAAAATGGTGCTGACAAGAACTAAAATAATCGGCCGTATACAATGCATCTTACAGGGGAAAAGTAACCAACTGCATTTAGGAAACTAAAGGTTTCATTTCCTGGAAAAGATACTGATTTCCAATTACTAGTTGAGGAAAGAAACGAAAATCATTTAATAGAGATCGCGGACCCTTCGAAATTATGCAGGAACCGGGGTGGGTTAATTGATACTGACAAGAAACGTCAAATTAAAACTCAATGGGTCAAATACTTTTTCATTTGACTGCGAAGGTTTTATTCTTTTTTCCTTTGAGAGAGTGTTTTATTTTGGGATTCTCTTCGGTAGTCACAACATTCATCAGAAAATCAACATTTTCTGAGAGCGATTTATTCTCCATTTTTAGTTCCTCAATTATCTCTTGCTGCTCCTGGATCGCCTGGATAAGTGGTGCCAGCAGATCATTATATCTTACGGATAAATATCCATCGCCACCACGGTTGATCATGGACATTTCTTCCGCATGGTGCTGAATAAGGACACTGTCCAGCTCCTGGGCAATCAGTCCCATTTCCAGATCCTCTTTTTCATTGGAAATGCGGTGATAAACCACCGGGTTTAAATCCAGAATGAAATCAAGACCAAGTGGAACCGGTTGAATATTTTCTTTTAACCGGCGGTCGGACATCGGGGAGAAAGCCACATTGCCCTCGATTACGGTCACCGAGGCATTACCGATCCGTACCTTATTGTTATCGTTGACTTTGGCATCATAACCCACGGCAGTTCCATTGGTAACCCCCACGGTTGATCCTGCACCGTAGCCGAGAAAAGTGCTGCTGGCATTGTTATTGTCAAACCCTGCAAAACCTCCCAACGCTGTATTTTGAGTGCCGGTATTTGTATTGTACAACGACTGGGTACCTACCGCTACGTTATAATTATTGTAGTTATAGTACAATGCCTCATTTCCTATGGCAATGTTTTGAAATCCATGATCATTTATGTATAGTGACCGGGAGCCGATGGAAATATTGTTATTACCAGATACAGTTTGATAACTGGATTCTCTACCTAATGCAATATTATTATGACCAGAGGACATATTATTACCGAAACCAGCAAAGTAACCAATGTATAGATTCTCATATCCATCTTCATTTCCACGACCTGCGTTTGAACCAATGAATATGTTTTTGTTTCCATTATTTCCCATTCCAGTCTGAAATCCAACAAAGGTATTGTCTTCTCCTGTGGTGTTAAAGACACCTGATGCACGACCCAGAAAACTATTACGTGATCCTGTATTATCTCTTCCGGCACCATGTCCTACAGCTGTATTGAAACGGCCAAATTGATTTTTTTCGCCGGCCTGAACACCGAAGTAAGTGTTCTCTCTTAATTCCTGTGCTTGTGCCTGATAACCGGCTCTTCGACCAATGTGGACGGATGTTGAATCGGGATTATAAGAGATCTCCAGATTTCCACCTCTGATCCTTACAAATCCATCAACGTCCAATTTATATTGCGCTGAAAGGTTTGTTCCTAACAAAACTGAAAGGCTGAGATAAAAAATAGTTCTTTTTTCCATAGATAATTTTAGATGGTTTGTTCACAAAAATTTGAATTTCAGGCACTTGCATCAAAGATGTAAATCTCACGTCTATCGATTTCTTGCATTGCTGTTTGTAAATATTTGACTGTTATCAGCGGATGACTTGGTCGATGTTTCCGGGAAATAACCACAGCCACTCCATCGATGATTTGATCTTCCATCGACTTGAATCCTTCCCATGTCTACTTGTAGTTCCTGTATTTTAATATCTAATATCTCAGACCTAGTCATTACAATCTGTTTTTCACAAGATAGGATATTGGTATAATTTATCATGTACACCTCCAGCTATAAAAGTGATTTCAATACAGGTTATCAGCAGAAAGTGTTAGAAGTTGCTTCATACTCTTTGAATGTCGATATGCCATCATACCACCTCGCCAAGAGAACCAACGTTTCATATCTTTGTTGAACATACAATTTAGTTTACAGATGGAGATTGATTCACTTTTTCAGAGGGCGTTAAATCGGGAGTTTCTAAGTGCAGAGGAGGGAGTATTTCTTTTTGAGAATGCTCCAACTGCCGAACTGATGTATGTGGGAAATCAACTCAGACAATTTCAGGTACCAGGTAATAAAGTCACCTGGATTATTGACCGAAATTCAAACACTACCAATGTTTGTATTGCCAATTGTAAATTTTGCAATTTCTACCGGAGGCCCGGTCATGAGGAATCCTATATCACGTCGATCGAAGAGTATAAACAAAAGATAGAAGAGACTTTTGCTTATGGAGGTGAACAGTTGCTTCTACAGGGAGGTCATCATCCCGATCTGGGATTACAATATTACTGTGACCTTTTCCGGCAGCTTAAACAACTTTACCCCCAATTAAAATTGCACGCCCTGGGGCCACCTGAAATCGCACATATCACCCGGTTAGAAAGATCCGGTCATCGTGAAGTGTTGCAGGCTTTGATAGAAGCAGGACTGGATAGCTTGCCTGGAGCCGGAGCAGAAATACTCAATGACCGGGTGAGACGCCTGATTTCCAAAGGAAAATGTGGTAGTGATGAATGGCTTGAGATCATGAAAGTAGCTCACCAACTCGGACTGACAACTTCTGCTACCATGATGTTTGGGCATATTGAGACTAACCTTGAGCGCATGCAGCATCTGGTCGATATACGATCTGTACAGGCCTTGAAACCTGCAGAAAAGAAGGGCTTCATAGCTTTCATCCCCTGGCCATTTCAGGATGAAGATACTATCCTGAAGCGGCTTAAACGCGCACGCAATACCTGTACAGGAGATGAATACATTCGCATGATTGCCATGAGTCGTCTTATGCTGCCCAATATTCAAAATATTCAGGCCTCCTGGCTCACTGTGGGTAAGCAAGTCGCCCAGGTTTGCCTCCACTCAGGTGCCAATGATTTTGGATCCATCATGATCGAAGAAAATGTCGTTTCGGCAGCGGGAGCAGCCTTCCGGTTTACTTCTCACGGAATTCAGAAAGCAATATCCGAAGCGGGTTTTCAATCTCAATTACGAAATCAACAATACGAGTTTCGCACTTTGCCTCCCAACATTCGGCAGCAACAGCTGGACCTTGTAACAATGATCGTCGATTGATTGTATTAGGGGTGCCGGGAGTACCAAAGGTGAGATTCTGCACCCTTTTACCAAACGCTTTACGCGACAGGGCACGTCTTTAATGTTGGGTGCATTACACCGCATTAATAATTTTTAATTTCTTAGACTGATGGGGACTATCTCCGCTTATGAAAATGTTGTCCTTTCTACCAACATACTTACATGTCTTAGCTGCAGTCTTTCTGTGGGTGTACGCGGGTTTTCAGTCTAACATTAGTGGGCCCACGACCGGCAACAACAATACGATCGGAACCTGAATGGCCGCGGTCGATCATTGCGTAGCTCCCACTTTTTACTCCTGGGCGACTTCATCCAATGGTTTCAGCTACACGGTTGAATCTTCAGGGGCTAATGCCACCTCCTTTATCAGGCAATTGCCGTTTAACAATGACTTATACCTGAGGCTAACGGTCAATGCGGGAGCCAGGCAAAGCA
>JBGTCB010000437.1:0-2779 GCA_041748995.1 Saprospiraceae bacterium
GGTGCAATTTCCGGGCTATGAACTTGTTGTCATTGTAAAATTGCGTCAAAATGGGTACAAGCAAGCTCCATAATCTACGGTGATTAACTTTGGGTGACTTGTACTCGGTGGGCCAATTCCTTGTTTGTAAGCAGATATTCATTGGGTGGCAAACCAGAAAATTCTTTGAAGTCCTTAATAAAGTGACTTTGATCATAGTAGCTGACTTTATACAATACCTCATCCCAGTCGACGGCCCGTTTACCCGCAATCAAAGAGCAGAGATAACCATATCTTCTGATTCGGGCATAGTATTTGGGACTTAGCCCAACTCTTTTAAAGAAGTGTCTTTCAAATGTTCGTCGACTCATATAGCTATCTGCAAGCAAATCTGTAACATTGACGGTGCCGTAGGATTGAATAATCTTTTGGGAGGCATAGTCTACCCCATCTAACTCAGGATTTTTCGACTTCAGTTTGTCCAATAAAATACTCTCCAATAACTGAATTCTCTTTTCATCATTTTCGGCATGATGTAGTTTTTCTTCCAGGTATTTCAGATCTCCGTTCAATACCGCATGGATATCCAATCTGGTGTTGGTGAATTCATAAAGAGGTATGTCAAATAAATGGTACATACCGGTTGGTTTAAATACAATTCCGATTTGGTCTATTTGCGAATCCACTTTTAAAGAATAATTTCTAATAGATTGCCCCGAAATAAAAGATCGGGGAAGAGGTACGATATTATGCTCTTCAAGTTTGACAGAATACGAATTTTCTAGATTAAAGACAAAGGCGGTAAATGCATTGGGTGGTGTTTCAACCCATAAGGGCTGATCCGGAGTTGGGCAACGCCAGATGAAATAGCACTCCACATAATCTTTGAGGAGGTAGGATGGATAGTGTTTTATGTATTGCAAAACGTCCGAAGTATTAACATAGTTAAGATACTACTAAATGACGTCTTATGCTATAGTTACAGCCTTTTATCAAATGAGTTTCTAAGCAATTCGTAAAATTCTAAGGCGATCTACTCCACAATGACTGCCACCGAAATATGTTTCTCGTTGAACCCGGATTAGTCATTGGGTTTTTGTAATGAGAGGTAAAAATGCAATAAATACGGGTGCTCCAAGTGCTTTTTGACTCATGGACGAGCTATTTGTCACTCTAGGGCACAACGAAGATCTGGTAGATCTTCGAGCGAGTGAACCACGAGTGGGTGGGTGAGCAGGTAACCATCTTGGTCCGCGAGCGCCGAAGCTACTCAGCGGAGGAGCTGAGAATCAAAAAGTGCTTATGTGCCCGTATTTGCAGCGATTTGGGCTTGTAATAAAAAGTCTAGTGCATATTTCCGGTTGATAGCTCACAAGGAAAAGGGCGTGAGCCTGAGCTATTTGAAACTCAGGCCCGAGATGTGTGAAATCTCGCCCATAAAATTTTTGGTCAACAACAAATTTCAAATACTTTTCGGTACCCATTTCCATCCGGAGACCGTTTTATCGATATTTCCTAAACCGGGAAAGTCGAAGTGAAAGGATTGGACTAGCGTGTTGTCTTCATATGCCAGTTCGAGCATCTTGATTCGTGATGTTCTTGCCAGGTCATGATCCAGGTCATAGACGGTCTGCCAATCGGTATGCTTGATGTGCAGAGGATGTATCCAGACGTCAGAAATGAATAAGAGTTTTTGCCCTTTTGATTCGATGCGCACAGCGATTTGACCTGGTGTATGGCCTGGTACTTTGATCGTGACAATGCCCGGCAGAAGTTCGACTTCGTCCTGGACAATCATCTTAAGTTGTTCTTTTCGGAGGGGATCGATATTTTGCTGGACAAAGGATTTAAAGAACGGGTTTTCATCTTCGCCTGCAGCTCCATACCAATAATTCCATTCATGCTCATGTATGTAGTGATTAGCACCGGAAAAAATGGGCTGCAAATGCTCATCGCAAACTCCACCGATATGATCTGGATGCAAATGGGTGAGAATAACGTCCGTAATACTATCTTCGGTTATATTAATTTCTCTCAGGAGTGAACGCATCTTACCTTCTATCGGAACTTTGACCCCTTTAAATTCTATGGGTTCAGACCTATATCCCAGGCCGGTGTCAATCAATATTTTCTGATCATTTTTTACCAAAAGCAGGCTTACAAAAGGAGAGTGTATTTGCTCCATTGTCTGGTGATAATTTGCTAATTCATTGGCAGCTTGTGCGGAGTCGACATTGGAGAAGAAATCCGATCCTTTGTAAGTAAATTGCATATCATGAAATATAAAAGCTTGAAAATCACCGATCTTAAATTGATGGATTCTAATATTCATATTTACATGATTATTCTTTGAAAGTAAAAAGGTTGGATTTAAAGTCAATCCACCAGATAAATATCCTAAATTTTGCAAAAAATGTTTTCGGTCCATTGCCACATATTTTGATTTGCCGCAAAGCAGGTCTAATTCATGGATTCAAAATAGTCATCGGGTACAGTGGGCCATTGTACGGATTTCATTTTATCTAACCCTCTTACAATTATGTCCCATTTTTTGCCAAATACGCCTTTCTGCATATCAAAATACCAGACTTCCTGCCAGTTGACTTCTTTGCCTGTAGGCGGGACGTGTTTGATGACATCCGTTGTTTGGCCTGCATGCGTTGCACTGACCTTCAACCACAGCAGCGCTTCATCACCCTCAATAGCCAGGTGTTTGATATCTAGGTGCATGTTTTGATAGGCATCCCGGAATTTTTGATACTGTGAAATCCATTTCTTTTGTTCCTCCTTATTGCCATTA
>JBGTCB010000438.1:0-6527 GCA_041748995.1 Saprospiraceae bacterium
TTGCAGATAATCATCGGCACCTAATCGTAAACCCTGTAGACGGTCCTGGGTGGTGTCTTTTGCAGTTAGAAAAATGATCGGTGTTTTTGAATCAGTTAGCCGGATTTGTTCACATACCTTAAAGCCATCGATGCCTGGCAACATGACATCCAGTAGTATCAGATCAAAATGCTGACCAGCATAGGTATCCAGTGCTGCCCTTCCATCTGCCGCAGTAACCACCTCGTATCCTTCTATTTCCAGATTCAATTGAATGGTCTCCCTCAGGCTTTTCTCATCTTCCACCAGCAAAATTCTCATATCTCTGATTTTGGTAAGGTTACCCTAAATATACTACCCCTGGGTTTGTTGTCGATGACTTCGATTTTACCGTGATGAAATTCAATCATTTTGCTGGCAATAAACAGGCCAATGCCGGTACCTGGAGTATTCCGGGTTTCTTCCTGTCCTGATCGATAGAATTGATCAAAAATTTTCCGTTTCTCACTATCAGCTACTCCTGGTCCTGTATCTCTGACTTCCACCATATAATGATTCCCGCTTTCTTCAGAATAAATTTCAACAGAACTACCGGGCAGACTATACTTAGCTGCATTTTCAATCAGATTATAAAATGCGGAAAACAAACCCATTTGATCAAATGATCCGATCATCTGCGTCCGGGATAATTTTGCTGCTATTCTGATGGCTGGAAATTTTTCGCTGACATCCTCAATGACTTTTTCTAAAATGAGATGGAGATCTAAAACTTCAAAATTCGGATGATAAGATTTTTGTAATCGTGAGGATAGAAGCAGGTTATCGATTAATGCTGCTAAACGACCGGTTTCCCGCAACCCATGATTGATTAGTTTTTGTTGATTTTCTTTCTCCAGATCACGTTTCTGGAATGTCTCAAAAATCAGGCCTATAGAGGCAAGTGGTGTTCGTAATTCATGGGTGATTGCAAGGAGAAAATTCCGTTTTTGTCTTATCGTTTCAATTTCTTTGGAATAACCCCGGTTGATAAACCATATGCCGATAAGCAGGGCAATGACAAACACAACACCTTCACCAATGATCATGTTCCGCTGCCGTTCATAGCGAGTTTTCACCATAGTTTCATCCCTTTCCTCAAAGGAGTAAATGTTTTCTTCCTTCTCACGTACCAACTCAATTTTCGTTTCATAGAGTGACCGGTTTTGCTGAGAAAGTAAGATACCCCACCAAAGAAGTGCCAGAAGCATATAACCCGCAATGACAATGGTAAACACCCGGAGATTTCTGGTTTTGTGATTATCCAAGATAACTATGGATTAAAGATGATATCGAAACCCTGCACAATTTTGTCAGCCGCCTCGGCCAGGATTGCCTCCGAATGTGCTGCCGAGATAAATCCTACCTCATACCCGGAAGGTCCGAAATAAATTCCTGTTCGTAACAAGTAAAGGTGCAATTGCTTAAAGTATTCCATGCTTTGTGGATCGATTTGATCTGCCCGTCTGATAACTGCCTTGTCAAAACATAACCAAAATATTGAACCTAACCGGACTATTTG
Organism: Saprospiraceae bacterium; assembly: GCA_041748995.1. Lineage (GTDB taxonomy): Bacteria > Bacteroidota > Bacteroidia > Chitinophagales > Saprospiraceae > JABDMH01. Next base: position 1,538 of record JBGTCB010000438.1, read on the forward strand.
CATGGGATAACCTTTTGCTGTGATGTGATCATGGATGGATCCGGTAAATTTTGCGGTCATCCGCTCCAAATTCTGATAGAAATCTGGCTCCCGGAGTTTGGTGAGAGCGGCTAGTCCGGCTGCCATGGCTACCGGATTAGCGGAAAGAGTGCCTGCCTGATATACCTTTCCGTCCGGACTTATATGTTTCATAATCTCTCGTCGGGCACCGAAGGCTCCAACGGGTAACCCACCACCGATAATCTTTCCAAAGGTGAGAATATCCGGTTCTATCTGATAATATCCGGCAGCTCCTTCAAAACCTATCCGGAATCCGGAAATAACCTCATCAAAGATGAGCAGTGCCTGATACCGGGTGCATAGCTCACGGACTTTTTTTAGATACTCAGGTCGTTGTAACAAAAGACCGTTGTTGGCCGGTACAGGTTCAATGATAACTGCGGCAATATCCCTATTTTCCGAAAAACATGATTCAAGTGCGGCTTCATCATCCAAAGGCAACACCAGGGTCTCCTGTACATAAGACTCCGGTATACCCGCGGAGGTACTGACTCCAAATGTGGCAAGCCCGGAACCTGCTTTGACCAGTAGTGCATCAACATGCCCGTGGTAACAGCCCTCAAATTTTACAATTTTGGTTTTTCCGGTATAACCTCTTGCCAGGCGTATGGCTGACATCACTGCTTCGGTTCCCGAACTTACAAACCGAAGTTGTTCTATGTACCGGTGATGATTAATGATGAGCGCACCCAGTAGATTTCCATGCCGGGTCGGAGCTCCAAAAGAAGTACCGTTTCGGACGGTTTCAATGATAGCCTCCCTGACTGATGGATCATCGTGTCCGAGAATTAAAGGTCCCCACGAACCGCAGAAATCGATATACGACCGGTCATCTTCACAGATGATGTGGCATCCTGATCCCTTCCGGATGAACAGTGGAGGTCCCCATACAGATTTGAAAGCACGAACCGGTGAATTGACTCCGCCGGGGAAATATTGACTGGCCTCAGCAAATAATTCGGCTGATTTTCGTCGCTCAGGAAATTGCATCATATTATAATTTTATTATATTGTTTTTTTGACAGACTAAATTCATTCAAAGGTAGAGATTTGGCTATATTCGCCTCCTACTACACACCGATCCGATTGATATTTACATGAGCCAGACCCTAAAGTTGTATATACCAAAAGTTCTCAGCGAAAATAAGGTAGTCTTATTAAAGGGAATAGGAACGCTGAGAATTAACTATCGGTCGGCAGTAATTAAGCACGATTTGTCGGTAATCACACCTCCCAGAGAAGAAATCTATTTTGTGCCGGCTGATGAACAGAAGATCGACCCCGTTTTGGTAAAGATTGTGGAAATGATTGCCCAGGTCGAACATGAAGAAGCAACCGATCTGGTGTATTCCTTCATGAATGATCTCCAGTCGGAACTTAGATCTACGGGATTTCTGTCATTTCCCAGTATCGGTTGGATCAAACAGGACCGCTGGGGGAGTATGTTTTTTGAACCGGCTTCGGAATACATTGCGATCAACCGTTATTTCGGACTCAGCCAGGTACGTTTGCCGGAAGCACTCACACAAGCCGAGCAAGAGGTATTGGCCGACCTGCGTGAAACGGTACATGAAGGTGCTGTCACCAGACCTATTTCAAGAAATGAACCTAAACGAAGGTGGGGTTTCATCATCAGTTCGATCGTGATGATTGCCTTCGCCCTGACCTACTTTTTGGTTGGTAACAATAACAACCGGCAATCAAATATCCCATTGGAAGAGAAACTGATTGTTGAAAAGACCGACCAAAATCAAATGAATACCGAGGAAGGGTCTTTGACTGGCCTCCCTGAGCAGGAGGCTGCAGAAATGCCTCGATTTAAGGATCCGGGGCCAAATTTTTTACCGGTTTTCAAAGATCTTGAAACGTTGATCGATTTTACAGAAGAAGATGCCAAAAGCTGTGTTATAATCGTTGGTGCTTTTTCACAACCGGGTAATGTGACGAAGATGATCAATCGCATACAAGGCTCGTCGTATGAATCTGTTGTGATCCCTGGTCCTGAACTAACTAAAGTCGGATTACGCATTCTGTGTGATGAAAATCAGCAGAATACACTCGATTGGGCAAAGCGTGAATTTGATCAAAGCGCCTGGATCTATACTAAACCCTTGTAGTCCGGTTGTTTATGACTTCCCCAGGCGCTATTCCTTACATAAAACATTTTGAGGAAGGTCATTTTGTCCTGATGTCCGGACCATGTGTTGTCGAAAATGAAAGGATACCCTTTGAAATTGCAGACGATCTGGTGAATTTATGTGATAGGTTGGAGATTCCTCTAATCTTCAAAGCTTCGTATCGAAAAGCCAACCGGAGTAGGAGTGATTCGTTTACCGGGATCGGTGATGAGGCTGGATTGTCCATTCTTGCGGCAATTCGGGATAAATATCAGATACCGGTTATGACGGATATTCATAGTGAACCCGAAGCTGAACTCGCTGCTCACTATGTTGATGTCCTGCAGATACCGGCTTTCCTCTGCCGTCAGACATCTCTTCTGCAAGCAGCCGGAGAAACCGGAAAATGGGTGAATATTAAGAAAGGACAATTTCTTAGTGCCGAAGCAATGAAATTTGCGATAGATAAGGTGATTCAGACCGGAAATCATAATGTATTTATAACGGAGAGAGGCACGACCTTTGGATATCAGGATCTAATCATTGATTTTAGGGGTTTTCCTTACATGCGAAGTTTAGCTCCTCTGATTCTTGACTGCACTCATAGTCTTCAACGGCCGAACCAAAGTAGTGGAATCACCGGAGGTCAACCGGAACTCATTGAAACCATCAGCCGTGCAGGTATCGCAGCTGGTATCGATGGATTGTTTATTGAAACGCACCCAAGACCGGAAGAAGCCCTGTCAGACGGAGCTAATATGTTACCCTTGAACCGTATGGAGTCTTTGCTCCGGAAAGCCATCGCTATCCGTGTTGCCTGTCTTAATGGATAGAATATGGTTTACCAGGTTCAGTTAATGATTGATCCCTCCGAATTGTATGATGAGGAGCTCCTCCGGGGTAAGATTTGCCAGGCTGCCGGGATTGAACCGGATGAGCTGACGGGTTATCACATTGACCGTCGTTCGATTGATGCCCGTAAAAAGCCTAAGTATTTAATGCAGATTTCTGCATTTACCGGTTCAGATCAATTTCACACGCCGGTTCCAATCCGGGATTCCTACAAAAAAGTAAATGATGCAGAAGAGGTCTTTATTATCGGTGCCGGACCTGCAGGATATTTTGCGGCCCTGAAATGTATTCAGCTGGGACTGCGACCGGTGGTATTGGACCGGGGTAAGGATGCCCGTAGTCGACGTCGCGATCTGCGGGCAATTCAGCAATTTAGCGTCGTTAACCCGGATTCGAACTACTGCTTTGGGGAGGGTGGCGCCGGAACCTATTCTGATGGTAAGCTTTATACCCGCTCCAAAAAGAGGGGCAATGTCCGGGAAGTTCTGCAGATTCTGGTTGAACATGGAGCGGATCCAGACATTCTTGTAGATGCACATCCTCACATTGGTTCCAATAAGTTGCCTGGTATTATTTCGAACATCCGATCTACCATTGAAGAATTTGGAGGACAAGTGCTTTTTAATCACCGGGTGATTGACCTTGCCATTGAAAACCGGAAAGTTCATGAGATTTATACATCTCAGGGGTCATTTAAGGTTCGACAGATTATTTTGGCCACGGGTCATTCAGCCAGAGATATTTATGATTTATTGCGGAGAAGAAAGGTCGCCATAGAAGCCAAACCTTTTGCTTTGGGCCTCCGGTTGGAGCACCCCCAATCCCGGATTGACCGGATGCAGTACGGACAAGACAGCAGGCATCCCAATCTGCCGGCAGCATCTTACCGACTGGTGTGTGATTTGAGTCCGAGGGGTGTTTTTTCGTTCTGCATGTGTCCTGGGGGTTTAATTGTACCAGCGGCAACGGCCCCCGGCGAAATTGTGGTTAATGGTATGTCACTTTCGCGAAGAGATTCTCCTTTTGCCAATAGTGGAATTGTAGTAGCAGTCGGCCTGGAGGACGTGAAGCGATACGGATATGAGGGAGATCTGGCATGTATGGCATTTCAACAAAGTGTGGAGCGACGAATGTTTGAGAGTGGTGATGGAAGTCAGAAAGCTCCAGCCCAGCGGTTGCAGGATTTTCTTGTTTCAAGAAACTCAGGTGAGTTGCCACCATCTTCGTATATTCCGGGTATATTTCCTCAAAGACTCGATCAATTGTTGCCAAACGACATGTACGAACACCTAAGACGAGCTTTTGTCTATTTTGGTAAAAGAATGAATGATTTTATTTCAGATGATGCCGTTCTGGTTGGTGTTGAGAGTCGAACCAGTTCGCCGGTCCGTATTCCAAGGGATCCGGTTACTTTAATGCATCCTTACGTTGGCGGACTTTATCCTTCGGGTGAGGGAGCCGGATATGCCGGAGGAATTGTATCTGCAGCCATTGACGGTCAACAGGTGGCAACCGCTGTTGCGCGTTATAAAAACCTGGTCAAATGAAAGACGTCGTAGATCTCATAGGTCGAATTCTGTTATCCTTTATTTTTATCTTCGAAGCGGTCGACACGCTATTATATTTTAATAAAACCAAAAGTCAGATGTCTGAATATGGCCTGAATTTCCAGCAGGACATCCTTCTTTTTGGTGCTATTTTTCTTCTGCTGACCGGTGGGACTTTATTATTAATAGGCTACCGGATCGGACTGGGAGCGATCTTTCTGATGATGTATTGGATCCCGGTTACGTTTATAGTTCATTCATTCTGGAATGATCCCTTGCCAGACCGACGGTTAGAATCCATCTTATTCATGAAAAATATGGCAATTTTGGGAGGCCTGATGTTTATTGCGGTTAATACCAGTGGTAAATACAGTGTAAAAACTTTATTAGCAAATACCCGTGTACCCAAGCGAT